>DATMXS010000419.1:0-7781 GCA_035561355.1 Bryobacteraceae bacterium
CTATTGACCAGGTGCGCACGGGCCGGTTGGCCCTTCAACTCGATCCGGTGCACCACGTTCATCATATCCGTCGAGATCAGCGCGATGAGGTTGGCGCCGCGCGTCGTGACGTACAGGCGGTACCCGTCCGAGGATAGTGCGAGCCCCATCGGCACGCCGCCGACCTTAGTTTGGGCCGTACCGCCGGATTTCAGATCCACCACCGTCACGGTGCCAGAACCCGCATTGGCCAGGTAAGCCCGCGTCTCGTCTTCGCTCACCGCGATCATGTGCGGCAACTTCCCGGGTGTATCGATGCTGCGGATCACTTTCCGCTCGGCGGGATCGATGATGTGAAGCGCGGCGGGCATTTCGGTGCTGACGTACAGGCGGCCGGACGTCCCGCGTTCAATCCCGTGCGGGCGGCGGTACCGGCCGAGATCGATAGTGGCGGTCACTTTGCGCGCGGCAATGTCTACTACGGAGATTGTATTTCCGCCGGCATCGTTCGACGAATAGGAATCGAGGCCGTAGTTGGTGACGAAGAGGAACTTGCGGTCCGCCGTGAGCGCCATCTCATGCGGCTTCACGCCGACTGGGATTGTGGCCACGGAGGCGCCGGTGGCGTCGTCATAAATGCCAACCGAATCGGCGCGCTTGTGCACGATCAGGACCAAGTCGGCCGCCATGGCGGTCCCGGCAAGGAGGAGCAGGAACGCAAGCCTCATTCCAAGATAGTAAGCTTTCCGCCGGGAGCCGGAAAGGCCTTTACCGGGGGCCGCCCGGCGTCTCCTATACTAAGTAGCCATGACGACACGGAGATCCTTCCTCGGCGCGGCCGCGGCTGCCCCGGCAGTTCTCGCCGCTCAGGGCCAGGCGCCCGCCCTCAAGGGCCGGTTGAAACAGGCAGCCACGCGCGGCTGCTTCGGACGCGGCAAGACGCTGGAGCAGGTTGCGCAGGAAGCGGCAAAGCTGGGCCTGAAGGGTCTCGACCTGATCGGGCCGAAGGACTGGCCGACGCTCAAGAAGTTCGGACTGATTCCGACGATGGCGCCAGCGGGCGGCCACTCTCTTCCGAACGGCATCAACGACCCCGCGAACCACGCCAAGGCCGAGGCCGGCGTTCGCCAGTTCATCGACGAAGCGGCTGCCGCGGGCGCGCCGAACGTCATCGTGCTCTCTGGCAACCGCCGCGGCATGTCCGAGGAGCAGGGCGCTGAAAACTGCGCCACCTTCCTCAATAAGGTCAAGGCGCAGGCCGAAGACAAGGGCGTCACCATCTGCCTGGAACTGCTGAACAGCAAGGTGGACCACCCCGATTACCAGTGCGACCACACCGCCTGGGGCGTTGATGTGATGAAGCGTGTGAACTCGCCGCGAGTAAAGCTGCTCTACGACATCTATCACATGCAGATCATGGAAGGCGACCTGATCCGAACGATCAAAGCGAACATTCAGTACATCGGCCACTTCCACACCGCCGGTAACCCGGGCCGCAACGAGATCGACCTCTCCAACCAGGAAATCAACTACCGCCCCATCGCCCTGGCCATCGTAGAAGCCGGCTACACAGGCTACCTGGCCCACGAATACAGCCCCAAGAAGGACCCGCTGGAGAGCATGGCGGAAGCGATGAGGATTTGTGACGTATAGCTGGGGGAAGGAGCTACGAGCTAGGAGCTAGGAGCAAGGAGAAAAAGTGGATGGGTTCCGCACTATCATTCTGAATGCCACAGAGTTGCGGACCCGCCCCGACGACGAAGTTCGAAGATGTCGTCGTTTGGCGGAAGGCGCACGCTATGGTTCTTGCCGTGTATCACATGACGGCGCGCTTTCCCTCGGAGGAGCGGTTCGGACTTACGTCCCAGTTCCGAAGGGCTGCGATCTCTGTTGCCGCCAACATCGCCGAAGGCTATCGGAAGCGCGGCAGGGCCGACAAGATCCGGATGCTGAATGTCGCCGAGGGATCGCTCGCCGAGTGCCAATGTTATCTCCTCCTCTCACGCGACCTGGGCTACGCCGATCCAACCTGCCTCCTAGAGCAAGCTGACGAAGTCGAAAGGCTCCTCGTGGGGTATTCCCACGCCATCGCCGCACGGGGAGCGTAGCAACGCCCAATGAGAAACCGCTTGAGCGCAGGCCTCGGTCGGATTGTCGCGCCGACTCCCCACCTTTCTCCTTGCTCCTTGCTCCTAGCTCCTCGCTCCTGCCTTCTGTGCTACCGTATTGAGTCATTCCCGTAACAGACAGGAGTCCCATGGAAGCTCTCGGCATGATTGAAACGAAAGGCCTCGTTGGAGCAATCGAAGCCGCCGATGCGATGGTGAAGGCTGCGAACGTCATTCTCATCGGCAAGGAATACATCGGCGCAGGCTTGGTCACGATCACCGTCCGCGGTGATGTTGGCGCAGTGAAGGCCGCCACGGATGCGGGCGCCGCTGCCGCGCGCCGCGTAGGCGAACTCGTTGCCGTTCACGTGATTCCCCGCCCGCACGATGAGATCGAAAAAATCCTGCCGGGCAACAAGGGCCAGCAGAAACCCATCGGCTAATCGCGTCATCACGCGCGCCCTATAACCCGGTAGCCCGTCATGCTTCACGATAAAGATCTTCTCTCGCTGCAAGAGGTCCGTACCAAGGTGGAAGCGGCGTATTCCGCCTTCCAGAAATACCGCGGTTACACCCAGCAGCAGGTGGACACGATCGTCGAAGCCATGGCCGCTGCCGGGCGAGCCGAGGCGAAACTCCTGGCGGAAATGGCGGTGGAGGAAACCAGGTACGGCAACGTCAAGGACAAGATCGCCAAGAACCTCCTCAACGCCGACCTCCTCGCCCGTTCAATTCGTTCCGCCCGCACCGTCGGTGTTCTGCGCGAAATCCCTGATCAGAAACTGATCGAGATCGGTGTGCCTGTCGGCGTGGTGGCGGCACTGCTGCCGACGACGAATCCAACATCCACGGTTATTTTCAAGTCGCTGATTTCGCTCAAAGCCGGCAACGCGGTCGTCATCAGCCCGCACCCGCGCGCCGCGAAGTGCACCGCATACACAGCCGAGCTGCTGCACAAGGCCGCCGTTAAGGCGGGCGCCCCCGAAGGCATCATCCAGTGCATCACACAGCCGACCCTGGATTCGACGAACGCGCTGATGAAGCACCCGCGCATTGGCGTAATCCTGGCCACAGGCGGTTCGGCAATGGTCCGCGCGGCATATTCGAGCGGTAAGCCGGCCTTCGGAGTCGGCCCGGGCAATGTCCCTGTCTACGTTGAGCGGAGTGCGGATCTGCCGTGCGCCATCAAGCAGGTCGTCGCGGGTAAGTCGTTCGACTACGGCACGGTCTGCTCGAGTGAGCAGGCGCTGGTGGCGGAAGCCTTCCTGCGCGATATTGTGATCGCCGAACTGAAGAAGAACGGCGCACACTTCGCCACGGCGGAACAGAAACGCGCGCTCGAAAAGACGCTGCTCAAGGACAATTACCGCATCAATCCCGATTGCGTCGGCCAATCGCCGCAGCGCATCGCGGAGATGGCGGGGTTCACAGTGCCCGCCGGCACAACCATCATCGTTGCGGAGATCGGCGGCGTCGGCAAGGCTCACCCCTTGAGCGTCGAGAAACTCTCCCCCGTTCTGGCGCTGTTGTTCGTCCCGGATCACGCCGCTGCACTCGACGCCTGCGAGGCGCTGCTGCGGTTCGGCGGACTGGGCCACACCTGTGTGATCTACTCGGCCGATGACGCGCGGATCCGCGAATTCGGCGCGCGCATGCCGGCTATGCGTGTGCTCGTGAACACCTCCGCACCCGCGGGCTCCACCGGCATGACGACGAACATCCAGCCCTCGATGACGCTCGGCTGCGGTGCCATGGCAGGCAACATCACGTCGGACAATGTCGGCCCGCAGCACCTGATCAACATCAAGCGCATCGCGTGGAAGGTGCGCAACGCGGATGACGCCGTGAAGATCCCCGCCGAGTGGCAGAACATCAGCGAACCGGCCCGGCCCGTCGCGTCGCAACTCGCCGGAGAAGTGGACCGCCAAACGGTCGCAACCCTGGTCGAACAGTACCTCGCGCAGCGCGGCATAAAGCTGTCCGGCCCGGCGCCGTCCGTTTCGTCACCAGTGAAGGCCGCCTCGCTCGGCGATGTGGCATCCCAGGTTGTTGAGCGTTTCCTCGGCTCCCGCGTGCACGCACAGCAGGCGTGCGCCGGCTCAGCGACGTGCCCCTGTTCGCAGCCGCGGCGCGCCCCGGAGCCGGCCAAACCAGCCGAAGCGCCGAGACCGGCCGAAGCGCCAAAACCGAAGGTCGAAATCGTGCCGTTTGTGTGCGAAAACGACGTACGGATGGCCATTCAGCGCTCTCAAAAGATCTATATCGGATCGAAGACGATCGTTACACCTGCCGCGCGGGATCTCGGGGATCAACATGGTATCCTCGTGATGGCACAACCGTAAATGAACGTCGATCTGGACAGCCTCAAGACAGAAATCCTTGATTATCTGGCGAAGCAGGACTTCGTCGTTTTCCACGGTTACTCGCGGCTTGCCGAGAGCGATTCGTTCGTGGCATGGGATACCGACCGCATGCCCGATTATCAAACCTTCCTCAGCGCAGCCAAAAACGCGGGCATCCGGATGGTGGTCTACCATCACCGGGAGTTCACTGCCGCGCATATGGAGGAGGCGTCCGAGCGGCTCGAGGAAGCCGATGTGCCTCCCGATGAGCAGCGGCAATTCGAACGCAAGCTGCGGGAATTCCGCGGATACGAAGGCTTCACTTGCGCCCTTGAGTTGTCCTTCGATTTCCAGGGGCGCATCTACATGTTCAACCTCCGCTCCGAGTGGTATGAGGAGTATCTCGATACGCTCGAAGAGCTGGATGCCTTCGCTCCGGATTCCGACGAGGATGACGGGCCGATGGGTGGATACTATTCGAGCAACTGACGAAGCAGCGAATCGCCGTAGAGCGGACCGCTGCGCTCCCGTTCCCGGGAGTTGCTCCCATTGACCCAGGCACACTGGCGGTTTCCGCTTGCACCGCCCGATCAGGCGCGCGAGTTGGCCTCTGCGCTCGGCATCCGGCTGCCCGCCGCCAGGGTGCTGGCAGCGCGCGGCTACACCGACCCGGCCGCGGCGCGCCGCTTTCTGAACCCTTCCACGCAGGATTTGAATGACCCGTTCGCCATGGCCGGCATGCGCGAAGCGCTCACGCGGCTGCAACAGGCCATTGCACGCCAGGACAAGATCCTGTTGTATGGCGACTACGACGTGGACGGCACGACCTCCGTCGCCGTCCTGAAGAAAGCGATCGATCTCGCAGGCGGGATCGCCGAGTACCACATTCCACATCGCATCCGCGACGGCTACGGTATGCGCACCGAGGCGATCGACGACGCTATCGCGGCGGGCATCGGCCTGGTGATCAGCGTCGATACCGGTATCCGCGCCGGTGCGACCGTTCGGTACGCCGCCGAACGGGGCCTGGACGTGATCGTCACGGATCACCACGTTCCCGATGCCGACATTCCGCCCGCGTGCGCCGTCGTGAATCCGAAGCAGCCCGGCTGCACGTATCCCGACAAGAACCTGTGCGGGGCCGGCATCGCATTCAAGCTTGTACAGGCGCTGCTAGGCACGCTTGGCTGGCCGGAGGCCAAGCTGGCCAGGATGCTGGAGAGCTTCCTGCGCCCGGTCGCGATCGCAACCGTTGCCGACGTCGTGCCGCTCACCGGCGAAAACCGGCTGTTCGTGAAGTTCGGCCTGGAGGGATTGCGCAACGCAAAGAATCCGGGTCTGCGTGCATTGATGAGCGTCGCGGGTATCAAGCCGAATGAAGCGCCGAATGCAGGGCAGGTGGCCTTCCGGATCGCGCCGCGTCTGAACGCCGCCGGCCGCATGGATGACGCCAGCGAGGTCGTTGACCTGCTCCTGACGGCGGATGCGGACGAAGCCCGCCGGATCGCAGAGAAGCTCGATCGGCTCAATCGGGAGCGCCAGGGCGCCGAAGAGGAGATCACCCGCACGATTCTCGCGGCGTGTCTCGATACGCCGGTCACGGAGAGCGATTACGGGCTCGTGTTCTCGGGTGCGGGCTGGCACCGCGGAGTCGTGGGCATCGTTGCGAGCAGGCTTGTGGAACGTTTTCACCGACCGGTTGTCGTGCTTGCCGAGGACGAGGCCGAAGGACTGGCGCAGGGCTCCGGACGCAGCATCGCCGGCTTCGATCTGCTGTCCGCGCTCGAAGCCATGCCCGAGCTGTTCGTTCGCTTCGGCGGCCACCGCCAGGCCGCCGGCCTGACCCTGGTTTCCGATCGCGTCCCCGAGTTTCGCGCCCGCTTCAACGCATACGCGGCCTCCCACCTCACGCCGGCCGACCTCGAGCCGCAGTTGGACCTCGATGCGCCCGCGGAACTTGAGGAACTCGACGACCAGGCCGTTAGCGAGATCCTCTCGCTCGCGCCCTTCGGTTTCGGGAACCCCGCCCCGGTCTTCGGGTTGAGCGGCGTCGAACTGGCAGCCGAGCCGGTCGTCATCAAAGAGAAGCACCTCCGCCTCACGGTGCGGCAGAACGGCCGCACCCTGACCATCAAAGCGTGGAACTTCGCAGAACGCATGGCCGGCATCGCACCCGGCACGCGCCTCGACGCCGCGGTCGCATTCGAGCACGACGACTATTCCGCATCGCGAGGTTACTCCCCGTGGTGCGCAGTTCTGCGAGACTTCCGCGTGGCCGAAGCAGCCGCGGCCACGGCCTGACCGGCAATGTCAGACTCTCAGCTCCCCCTCTGCGCTGCTGTCGCTTCCGAGTCGCGCGTGACACGGTCGGAATTGTGCGGCGGTCAACTCCAGCCGGGTAAATGGAATTCGTTTTGGACTGGGTTGACTTATGAAGCGGCTTACAACTCGTCGTCGGCTGAAGCCAAATTCCTGTTTAAAGATCGCGGCGTTCCAGTGCCAATCGGCACAGTTGTCCTCCCAACCGCGATCGGCCACTCGGTTTCGCGAAGCCCGTAGTTCATACCCTCAGCCGGCACCGAACGGGACGAGAGTTCACTCTATCCGACCCAGGTATCGATCCAACCACGCCAGCACCTCTCGGATCATCTCGTGCCGCATGACGCTTACATCGTGCGCTGTCTCAAACACAACGTGGCGCTTGTACTTGGCAGGCGTTCCGAGCAGATGGAACATGGGGAGCTGCGCTGTTTGGTTCGGAAAAATGTAGTCGTGTCGGCCGTTGATCATCAGGGTCGGCTTTTTAAGGTGCGGTACATAAGTGAGTTGATCGATTTCGGCCGGCACCGAGTACAAGTAGAACCCGCCGTCCAGCAGCACGCAGGCTTTGATGCGCTCCTCTACAGCGGCCAGGATCGGAGCATGCGCCGAGCCCAGGCTGAGGCCGAGGTACGCGATCTTGCCGCGGTCTATGTCTCTTCGCGTTTCCAGGTAGTCGATTGAGCGGCCCAGATCCTTCGACCACTGGATTACCTGATCGCGCCGTTGCAGGCCATAGGGCGTAGCGTCCCCCCGGGGTCGGCGCTCGTAGGTGCCTTGATAGATCGGGTAGAGAACCGCGCGGCCGCTCTTGATGATGAAATCCAGCCGCGACATGCCCGTCAAGTGTTGGCTCGAAGCGGCGCTTCGGGCATCGGCGCCGGGGAAGAATATCACGGTTTCGTATGGCGGCACGGCATTCTTCGGCAGGAACAGGTACACAGGCACGCGCTCGTTGCCGTATGCGGCATCAAAGCTGATCTTCTCTTCCTTCCAGAATTCGGAATCCTCCACTGATTCGACCTTTGCTTGC
>DATMXS010000420.1:0-4643 GCA_035561355.1 Bryobacteraceae bacterium
ACAGGAAGACGTCGACGTCATTGGCCTCTCCATTCTTTCCGGCGCGCACAACGCAATCGTGCCTCGCGTGACGACCCTGCTAAAGGAAAACAATATGGACGACGTGCTGCTGCTGGTTGGAGGCATCATCCCCGACCAGGACATTCCTGTGCTGAGGCAGCAGGGAGTGTCGGCCATATTCCAGCCCGGCACGCCCATGGATGACATCGTAAATTTCATCCGTGCGAACGTGAAGCCCCGAGGCGTCACGGCAGCTTCGTAGACCGCAGTTGTTCCGAAAGGTCCGAAGAGATGGCGGGTGCCCCACTCAAGCCGGGTTTGCTAGGCAGTTGCGGACGAGGAGCGGCGACGATAGCAACTGACGTGATGAAGTGAAGCTGTCGCGATTCGTGGTAGCGCTTCAGTCCCGGGGCACGACGGAAGTCTAGTCGCTTGCAGTCGTGCCGTCTGTGACATACCAAACTACTACCTATATAAAGCTAATCCGCCCTAGCAAAGCTAGGACGGGGCACCCTCAGCAGTGTTCTACATCCCACACTTTAAGCCTGGGCCACCCGCCTTACTCAGTCCATTGCGACATACGATCGAACTGTCGAATCGTGATGTATTCAGAAGTGAGTAACTGTCTTCAGCGCCCTCGCGTTGAGGATGAAACAGATGATATTGAATTGCGAGATTCCTGATCCATCTCATCTTAGCGCCTGCCCGTTGAAGTCGATATTGAAGCTCTGTGTCTTCTCCCCAGTAACCAACGAAATCTTCGTTGAATCCGTTGACGTTCTCGATCAGCTCTCTCGGAGCCGAGAAATTGCTGCCGAACAATACGGGGTGTTTGCGATGGAGAAGCGAGCGTACTCTTCGGTTTCGGATGTAGATGCCTTCTTCCCAGTGATTCATCCCGCCCAGGATTCCCTCACGGAGTAGTCCAAAGGTGCTCTTTTCTAGCCCACCAGACAACACGATTTGTTCATTAAGCTTGTTGGATAGCGATTCACTGAGGTTTACTCGTCGCCCGCAGAGTACAGAGTCGCTCGAACCGTTGACGAAGTGCGCCGACAGAAAGTTCGAATGGGGAACACAATCCGCATCCGCGAACACGAGGTAATTCGCTCTCGAGACCCGAATCGCCTCATTCAATATCCTGGATTTTCTGAAACCTTCATCCGCCTGATATACGTACTTTATCGGAATGCCAGAAGTATTCGAGAACTGCTCAACGAACTTTGCTATCTCAGGTCCCGAGCCGTCGTCTCCGATCACGATTTCGAAGTCACTAAATGACTGTCGGCGATACCCAGCAAGCACAAGCCTAAGGAATCGAAGGGCGTTGTAAACCGCGATGATCAAAGAGACTTGGGGTTGCTTTACGACAGAACTGCACCCCATTGCTTGTGAATGTCCTTTTTCGCGCACTCGATGTCCTTTGGGTGAAGCGAACCGACGGCCAAGCCCGCGTCGATCAGGCGACGGCGAAGCACCCATGCGACAGAGTGCTGGTTGCTGGCGGTCTGACAGGCACCTTCTGACAGGCACCGTCGTATTCGACACATTGCATGGGATTGTACGCTCCGATGCAGTAGCTTACAGCTTTCACTCGCGTTATGAAACCATGTAACGCCCATTCTCTTCCTCAAGAAAGTAACCGAGAACCACGGAAAGACCCACATCTGCGAACACCGCGCAGATGTGGGGCACCGTCACCGAATAGTTGAGATGTGGGCCACCAGCGCATGATGCTCTCCCTCGCCCAGCGCGACGAGGCTACCCGCAAACGCCTCATCGAGCTGCTGGAAAAGCACGTCACCCGCGACGCCGATCTGCGCCGCATCAAGCCCCTCATCGCTACGCTCAAGAACCCAACCGCAGGCAACGGCACCGGGAAAAACCCCACACCATCCCCCGCGCAGAACAAGGCTGCCACGGCCAGTGCGCAGTAGGATCTATCCGAACACGCAACCACACAGACACCAAGAGCCGCCCAACCTCGGCGGCTCCTGCTTTCAACTTTCCCCGCTTAACCTGGCTGGCATTTCTCCCGCTCCGGGGTCGCGTGTCACCCCAAACACCCCATGCCGAAGGCATGGCCGATTTTCTTCCCAGCAAGCCGCTCTAGGACCACGGATCGGCAGCTAAAGAGCAGCAGCACTCCGGCGCGGATCGGCAGCCATCACCACCCCGGCCATGATCGCCAACCCGCAACACCCAACCCAGCAGCTAAAAGAGGAACCCTCCCAGATTTCACTCCAGGAGGGTTTCGTTTTGTGCTGATTTGGTTGCTCTCAGACGCTCAGTCGGAGGTAGCACATTCCGCAGGATTCGAACCAGTTCCCTCGGTGGTCAGTATTCTCACAAACGTGCTTCCATCGTATGGGATTGTCCAGTTTTTCTGCGGCCCTTCAACGCTAAGCTCCTGCCGATTCCGGCGCACCCGGATAGAGCGCGAAACAGCCACTAGATTCGTTAAAGAGTCCCCTGGCACGTTGATCGCAAGTGACAAGTCTTGCACTTTATGACTTTTAAGATTCAGTACTCGCGCAGGCTTTTGTGCCGCATCGTTCGGGTCCTTGCCAGCGACGTAAACGACACATTCGTTGCCTAGCCAGGCCAGCACATGATTCCAATCGCCACCTTCCATGAGCCCGGACAAGTCCTGTAGCTTCGACACGCCATCTGGACTGGTAAGTGCTGCGCCCGCCTCGAAGTTCACAGCGATTCGTCTTCCGTCAGGCGACCAGTGCGGGGCGTTAACGAACGCAGCGCCATTGCCACCCACGTCCACCGTCGTCTGAAGTAACTTCACGGCTCGGGTTTTCAGGTCCACGATTGCAGCGGGCCCCGCCGCTTCGACGGCATCTCCTGTCGCTTGCGCATGGATGGCGAACACTGCTACTGCGTCGCTGGGCGATAGATCAGGGGCGGAGTAGACCTCACTGCGACTCTTCTTATTGAAGTACGGCCCCCTCGTTAGCCTCGTCAGATTTCCTGTCCGGGTCTTCAGCAGATAAAGCGGACCGCCATGGGTTTTAGAGTTTAGGGGTACAAACACCACTGTCGAGGCGTCCTTCGAAATGGCGAAGTCGCCTATGGGAACAGCAGTTCTTACCGTGCGCACCACTCGCCCCGAAGCCGTCGCCAAAGTGAGTACCCCGTGATGACTGTAAGCGATGGTGGGCTCCTCAGACTGCGCTGATTGCGCACTCACCTGAACAGCAGCGCAGACCACGCAGAGTACGGCGAGAGTGATCTTTATGGATTTCATTCTTCGTCGTTCTCCTCTGTGTTAACAACCACTGTGAAGTGGCGTTGGGGAGCGCTTCCATCGATCGCCTGGCCGTATACCTGTGTCATGCAGGAACCCTCCGTAGTCGCGACTACATACGAGTTGACAACCTTGTTCTAGATTCAGAACAAGCCTTGTCACAGGGGAACGTGATTAGCCGTCATTGAGTTCTGCCGGGTGTCCATATTCCCAACTCACGCCCAGGCTGTTCAGGCTGTCGATAACGGATTTTAGCGGGACCTCTGGAGGTACATTGATACCGAACAACCGCGACCGATGCTCCTCCACAGTGCACCCACTGTTTGTCAACACAGTCGTCAGCCTCGCCCTAAGATTGGCGTTATTGACCAGTTCATCAGACCGAGCGCGTAACGTATTGTTGCCCGACCGTTCAGCAACCTCAAGGAACGTAAGAATCCCGCGATCGTCTGGCTTCGCCAGGACTACATCGTGTAACGCTATCCCATACACGAAGAACGGCACACTCTCGATCCTGTAAAGATCGCTTCGTGACGTCCGCGATGCCCATAGGTTCTCGTAGCCAACATCGGGTTCATAGAATTGAACTCGTACCAGTTCTTCCTCAGCCATGTCTGTTCGGTGCCCCTTGGTTTAGGTTTCGGAGGCTTTACCTTCTGTTGTTCACGCCATTCGCGCGGAGTCCGAGGTCCCTTCTGACGATTGGCTGGTGGCCCACATCTCAACTCTTAGGTGACGGTGCCCCACATCTGCGCGGTGTTCGCAGATGTGGGTCTTGTGCAATCTGGTCATACACCCAACAAACGAGGAATTCTGCCATGACGTCTGTCGGCCGTCCACTGCGTTCCGATCTCAGCCGTGGCGTAGTGGCCCGAGAAGGGAGGATTTGCAGGACCGCAGGGATCTTTCACAGCTACGCTGTGGCGTCAATTCATTTGGGATAAGGTTAGGATTGCATTCCCTTTTCGAAACCGGGGAAACGCGAATGCACAAAGCAGATCCTTCGCTTCGCTCAGGATGACGCTTCTTTGTTTTCCACGTGCGGTTTTCAGCGTGCATGAGTTTTCAGCAAATTGGACGGCTCCGGCCGTGCATGTTCTGTTGCCGCGCATAGATTCGAATAGAGCGGCGGCAGGAGAACTGCCGGTCGCTTTGGCGAACCTTGTCGCCGGTGAGCGGCATCTAGCCCGCTAGGAGGTCTGCCATGTCCCTCGGTGCTCACGCGCACCAAGCGAACTCTCAAGCTGAACTCTGGCCCGCCCTGCCGTTGGATGAATGGCTGGACACCTACGCCACTCTGCACATGTGGACGCAGGTCGTCGGCAAAATCCGTATGAAGTTGACTCCGCCGACTAACCACTGGTGGCACGTACCGTTGTATGTC
>DATMXS010000421.1:0-11653 GCA_035561355.1 Bryobacteraceae bacterium
GTTGCTGTACCTGACCACCTTCGGCAGCAGTGTGTGGCACGGCCCCGCAACCGGCGTAACGGGTGCACTTGAGGACGTATATCCGTTTTAGGAGTGTTGCCGGCCGCCGATGAGTGGCAGCGGTGAGTGCGAAGGCGCACCTTGGCCGCGCGATTGGCCGGCGGAGTCCTGTCCTCGCCGGAATGCACAACGGCAACACGATGTTCATGGGTACCACCTTGATCCAGCACGGATGCTCCCTGCCGTTGCCGCCGCGTCCTCTGACAACAAGTGGGTGGTGACCGCAAGCCGGATCGATGCGGAGAGCTTCGAACAGTTCTATGAGGGCCGCCGCCCCTTCATCTCCGCATCTATGGAGCAAGCTGTGGCCAGCGCTTGCGTCGTGGAGAGACTAAGTGCGGCGTTTGCCGACCACAGGCCTCACAGGCTGGCCGGAGACACGGCGGCCCGGAACGTGGGGGAAGAACAGTAGCGGGCATTCGCAAAGGGCCGCTTAGTGATTGGCGGTTCCTTTGCGAAATGCCCGTTGCACAATGACGGGAGCAGGCGGGCTGCTTCGTCAGTCAGCAGGATGTGGCGGGATCAGTATCCAGGGCCACGGCTATCACGGCCGCGCCGATGCGAGGCATACGGCCAGGCCTCTACCGAAATCCAGGATGTCCTTAACAGTGCGCGGGCGCTGGAGTGATGGATGGCGCTCCACCATCATCTCCATCAGGAATGCCGGCACTTTGCGCTCCGAGAACAGCGCCTGGTTCACGGACATGCGGCCTTTAGCGATAGGCTCCTTCCCCATGCCGTCTCGCGGAGAGCGGGGGTCGTAGAAGCTGGTTTCCTCGCGCAGGCGTTGCACCAAATCCTTGGCCAGACCCATGTACGCGGGCGGGCCTACGACGTAGTCCGTCGATTCGGTGTTGTGCATAGCCAGGAACACGTCGATGCGATTGCCTGCATCCAGCCAGGCGAGGATGGCTTTCCGCACCGAAGCGATCTCGGGCATGAGCCTGGCGTCCACAGCGTCCCAGTTTCGGTTGTTGTCGAAGCCGTTCGCATTGAAACGGACGGCCCCTGCGGCCACGCCGTCGGGGTCGAACACTGGCATCACTTTGAAAACCGTGTCGCGGCGGATGCGCGCCGCTTCCGGCTCATCCGACAGCAGGAACCGCACCGCGCCTTCGGCGGCCCAGGACGTGCCCGTCTCCCATGCATGCTGCCGGGCCATGAGCCATACGACTCGCTTGGCGGATTGAGGCACGGCCGGATCCGTGACCGTCAACAGGACGATGTCGCGTCCGTGGACCGACTTGCCTACCGTCTCGTGCCGGAGGTACGGGCTCTTAACAGCAAGGAGCCGGTCGAGATCGCGCTTGGTGTAGGGAGTCGTGTGTGCGATCCACATCGTCGGCCGTTCCGGTTTGAAGCGGATGGTGAGACGGATCTCCTTGTCATCCCACGTTACGTCGCCGTCCTGGAAGTGGGTCCAGGTGCGATCGTCGTAACTGAACACCGGGCGCGTATTTGCCGTGACGGCATGGGTCCCCGGCCGGAAGTTGTACTCGCCGACCAAGTCAACGAGGTCGATGCGGATCTCCTGCGACGGGAGATTGTCCAGGCGAAAGTAATACCAGTTCGCCTGGCGGTTGCGGTTATTCTGATCGGCCTGGCCTTTGACGGCACAGCGGAGGTGGTCCGGGGCGAGTCTTTCGACCCGCCCCAGGCTGCCGCCTTCGAATGAAGCTCCGATCGCAATGGCAGCGAGCGCGAATGCAAGCGTCATTAGAAAACGATCCGGGCCGAGAGTTGGATGATGCGAGGCGGCCGGGCGCCGGCGTAAGCGCCGAAATTAGGATCGGTTTGCTTTCCGGCCGTATCGAACCGCGCGCCAGTGTACAAGCCGTTGAACTGCGTGTGGTTGAACGCGTTGAACATCTCGGTCCGGAACTGGAAGTAACGCCCTTCCGAGAACAGGGGGATGCGCTTGGAGATGCTGAGATCCCAATTGTTCGAGCCGGGGCCGTAGAGCATGCCGAGTCCGGCGTTGCCGAAACTGCCAACCGGCGTGCGTGCGAAGGCATCAGTGTTGAAGTTCCGGTAGAAGGTGCGTTGGCTCTGGTCCAGGTGCGGGTCACCTATCACGTTGATACGGGCGCCTTCGCCCGATCCGGTGAGGTCCGCGCCGTCGGTGGTTCCCAACCCCGGAGTGAACGGTGAGCCGCTGACGAAGGAACTGATGCCGCTGACTGACCAGTTATCCAGCACCCAGTGCGCCGGACGGAAGCTCTGGAACGCGGGGATCTTCGGGATCTCGTACATGAAGTTCAGCACGAGCATCAACGGCCGGTCGAACGAAAGTACGCCGTAATTCCGCTGCCGTGCCGCGAAATACGGGCTGATCGACTCGCCGTCCGAGCCGCCAACGCCCAGGGTCTTGGACCAGGTGAATGCAGCCCCGAACTGGAGCCCGCGGCTGAAGCGCCGGTTCGCCGAGACCTGAAGGGAGTTATAGTTCGACGTGCCGGCCCACTTTGTGACGTTCAGCGCGCCGTACCCGCGATACGGCCGAAGGAAGTTGTCAGGCAGCGGCTTGCCCGGCTGCGTGGGATCTCCGTTGGCGGGGTCGAAGCGGCTGTAGAGCGGAATGGGGTTCATGTCCTGCGTAATTTGGTTGTGGCGGGATTGAGCGCCCACGTAAGAAGCTTCCACCACGGTGCCCTTGATCTGCTGCTGGATGCCGAAGCTGAAGTTCATGGTGTAGGGCAACTTCGCTTCACCGAAAATCACGCCGAGGTTCGAGGGGGAAAGAGCGCCGGCAGTCTGGGCGTAGGTGTCCAGGTTGCCGTAGTAGAGCACGGGGCTGAAAGCGATCGGCGGCAGCGCCATGCTGTTGCGCAACGGGTTGGTTTGTCCGGTGTCCTGGAACATGCCGAAGCCGCCGCGGATCGCCGTCTTGCCGTTGCCGAAAAGGTCGTAGGCGAAGCCGAAGCGCGGACCGAACGAGAGCGCGGGGCGCTTCACAAGGGCATCCGGGTAGCCGTTGATTCCGCCGACTGCGCTTCCGTTCGCGGGGTCGCCGGTACCGGGCACATAGAAGCCGATCATGGCCGCGGGCGCGGTGGCTCCGGTGCGCGGGTCCATAGCCACCCGCTTGCCGGCTTCCTTGCCGGGCACGTACATGACCGGGCTCTGCGAAGGCTGGAAGAGCGTGGGATCCCAGGTGGCCGAGTTGTGGTTGATCTCGCGCATCGCAGGCATCGCGTAAAGGCGCATGCCGAAGTCGAGGGTCAACCGCTTCGTGACGCGCCAGTTATCCTGCACGTACCACTCGATATTCGACGCCCGGAACTGGCCGAACGGGGCGGCCGAAGCCTCGGTGTAAGTCCGGAAGTTGCCCGTCAGAGCGTTGGCAAACGTGTTGTTCGTCTCGAACGGGTTGTTGGTATCCCGGCTGAAGTCGAACGCGCCGCGAGCGTTGATGTTCGCGACGTGGTTGATCTGGATCGGCTCGATATAGATGCCGGCCTTCAGACTGTGCGTGCCCCAAATCTTGGTGAGGTTGTCCGAGAAATTCCAGTTCTTGTTCTCGTAGTGATTCGGCAGGGCGGCGGCGATCACGGTTGCTGGCGCACTGGCCGGGTTGCCGGCGAAGATCATGTCCGGGATGTAGTCGGGCCCGCCGGAATTCTTGTACCACTGCGCAGGATTGCCGACGTTCGAGCGCGCCACAAGCGAGGGATCCATCAAGTCAAAATCGCGGGATACGGCATTGTAGCCGACGATGAACTCGTTCACCAGCGTCGGTGAGAAGGTGTTCAGCGCGCGGACGAGGTGCCCATAGCCCGGATTGACGACATGCACGGGGCTCAGCAGGTAATTCATGCCGCCGGTTTTCCAGTCACCCCAGGGAAGGTCCTTGACGTCCTTGTCGTGGCCGTAGCGGTAATACAGGGTGAAGGTGTCGGTGAGGTTTGCATCCACGCGGAAGATGTCGTTCCGGCGCGGCGTATTGCCGCTGTACTGGGTGCGGTAGTTCCAGCGGTAAAGGTTGCGCGGATCGGAGTCAGTGTAGTTTGCCTGCGGCAGGAAGTTGAGCATCGCCTGGCCCACTTTGTTCAGGCTAGCTTGCGGAATGGTGTTGTTGGCGTAAGGCAGGCCGGTGGCGGGATCCTTTACGACGATGAGAGCATTGCTGACATCGTAGCTTTTGGAGAAGTCACCCTGACGCTCCAGCGCCGTGGGCACGTTGATGAAGCGCGTGCCGTAGTCCTTTTTTACTCCGGTGTACTCCTGCGAAAAGAAGAAGAAGAACTTCTCGCGATCGCGATTGATGAGTTTAGGAATCGCGATCGGACCGCCGATCGAAAAGCCATTGATGCGATACCGGTACGGGCTCTTGGGAGTGTTGGTGCGGTTGTTGAAGAAGCTGTTGGCGTTCAGCGACTCGTGCCTGTAGTTGTAGTTGCCCGAGCCGTGCAGCTCGCGGCCGCCGCTCTTGGTGATGACCGTAACCATGCCGCCACTGTTCCGGCCGAACTCGGCCTGGTAGTTGCTCGTGAGGACTTTCACCTCGGCTATGGCGTCCATGTTGGGCAGGAATGCCAGGCTCTGGTTCGAGCCGGTGTCCATGTCGGTGATGCCGTCCACCGAGAAGTTCTTCTGGTTATCGCGCGAGCCGTTGATGAAGGTTCCGCCGTTGGAGGCGTTGCTGGTGGCTTCGCGGGACGGGTTGGTATCCACGATGCCGGGTATGGTCGCCAGGAGAGAGAAGAAGTCGCGCCCTTTGAGGGCGATCTCGTTCAACTGGCTTCCGGTCACCACGCCCGAATGCTCAGCGCTCATCATTTGGACATTGGCGACATCGGCCGTGACGCTCACCGTATCGCGGAGTTCGCCTATCTGAAGCGTGACGGTACCGAGGGAGCGGCGCTCACTCGAGGTCACTTGGATGTCCTTGATCCGGACTGCCTTGAAACCGGCAGCCTCCGTGGTGAACGTGTAGGCACCGGACAAAATCGCCGGGAAGGTAACGCTTCCGTCTGCGGCGGACATGGCGGAATGGGTCACGCCGGTGGCCTGATTCAATAGCCGGCATGTAAGGCCGGGCGCGGCAGCGCCGCTGGAATCGACGATTGTCGCCGTAACAGAACTGGTTACGTTCTGAGCGAGAACGGGAAATAACATCGCGAGCAAGACGCACGCGAGGGCAACAGATCTGCTAAACATGATTTCTCCTGAAATTAGACACTTCACTGAAGCGGCTCCGCCGCAAGCCGGTCATACGTATCGGGACGGCGTTCCTTGATATACAGGCTTCTGGGATCTCCGAGGGCCGGACCGACAGAGAGCCAGAAAACCCTCGAATCGGCGCTCAAATCGATATCGGCCGAGGCGATCCCCGTGGATGCTTCGGCGAGCACCTTGCCATAGGGGTCGATGATGCGGCTGGGAGAGCTAGCATTCGTACTGGCAGATACGACGAATACTCCGTTGTCAATGGCGCGGGCCCGCGAGATCACATCCCAGTGGCCCGGGACGCCGTCGCCGGCGATGGGCAGCAGCAGCAGTTCCGCGCCCTTGAGACGCATGACACGGGCAGGTTCCACAAACCAGTTGTCCCAGCAGACGAGCATGCCGACGCGCCCGAAATCGGTGTCGAAGACCGGATAATCGCTGCCCGGAGTGATGCCTCGCTCGCCCTCGACGGTGGCGAGGTGTACCTTTCTGTACTTGCCTGCAATGCGGCCATGACGGTCGATCAGGACCGCTGTGTTATAGAGCAGGTCGCCTTCGCGCTCGTGGAGACTGGTGGCGACCCAGGTCTTGTACCGGCGCGCCCTCTCGGCGAGCATGTCGGTCGCGGGCCCGGGAATGGTCTGGGCAGTTTCCTCGAGCGGAACAGCCACGCCGCGGTCGACCAGGTTTTCGGTGAAGAGGACGAGATCGGGTTTCTCGGCGGCGGCGCGGTCGAAGGTTTCGGCCATGAGAGCCAGATTCTTCGCCACTGTTGCGTCTTCGGCGGGTGCGATGCGGGTTGTAACAACGCGGACGCGGCGCGGCGCCGGCGCATCCACCTCGGAGAGTTCAGCTCGTTTCCAGAGAACTGAGCCGCGGTCCGCCCAGCGCAGGCCGAGTTCCAGGGTGGCCGACTGAGCGTCGGCGGGCGCTTTCAGGATGCGCGAGGCACGCCGCCAGCCGTCCGCCTCCTGGGTTACTGAGTCGATATAATCCCGCTGCACGGCTTTCCCTTGCCCCGAAGTCCAGGACGCGATGACCGCGATGCTGGTGTCCTCGCTGGCGATAGCGGAGGTTCTATAAAGGACTTCGAATCGATAAGAGGCGCCCGGGCGGACCGAGGCGGATGCCGTCCACTTGCCGTAAGAAGGGAAGCCTCGAGACCGGAGCCTAAGGCACGGCACACCGTCTTCGGTCACCACGTCGGCGTCCGCTTTCAGGGCCGGGCGCGGCGCCCAGGTTTTCCAAGCGCCGGGTATGGGAGGCAACAGGCCGGCCGGTTTCGCCGACCCGGCCGCCAGCAGTAGGATGCCGGCGCCGAGGGCGCTCCGGTATAGGATTTTGAGCACGCTCCAGCATAGCGGTGCGCCGTCGCCACGGATACGTTACGCACGCTACGTAACAATGGCCATATCAGCTGAAACCAAAGCACTTACCACCGATCAGAACGTATCGGAGAAAGAAACGGGTTACGTGGTAAAATCCCCTTCTGACTGGACGGGGGTCCGAACGCACACGTGGGGGAACAGCCTCAATCACCGGAACTCGCCGAACTTGAACGGGTTCTCGCGAGCCCGGAGTTCCGCTCGAGCCGTCGCGGGCAGCGAGTGCTGCGCTACCTTGTCGAACACGCACTCACGGGCGATTCGGAACGGCTGAAGGAGCGGAGCGTCGGTTTCGATCTGTTCGACCGCGATGCCGATTACGATACCGCCCGGTACTCGATTGTGCGCGTCGCGGCGAACGATGTTCGGAAACGGCTCGCGGAATACTACGTCCGGGAGTATCCGAACGGGGCCGTTCCCGCGCTGAGAATTCAGCTCCCGGCAGGGTCCTACGCCCCGGTGTTCCAAAGAGCCGAGGCCGGCTCAGCCGAGGGACCGGCACTGAAGCCGCTGCCTGCCGCCGCTGCCGAGGAACCGGTCCGGACCGGCAAGTATCACTTCTCCTGGAAGCTTGCCGCCATCATCACAACCGTCGCGCTTGGCTCAGCCGCACTGGCTTTATGGCTGCGACCCTCACCAGCGCCGTACACCCGCTCCGGCGACGCAAGACCTACCGTGGATTTGCTCTGGCAACAGGTTTTCCACAACGGCCGTCCGACCTGCATGGTCCTGTCGGATGCGAACCTCACTATGTTCGAGGAGATGCTCGGGAGGCAGATCAGCGTTCAGGAGTACGTCCAGAAGCGTTTCACGGACATAGTGGAAGCCGAGTTGAAGAATCCGCAACAGAAGATCTTCGCGGAATTGCTGATGAGGCCGCCGTCCACAAGCATGGCGGACGCCAGCGCTACGCGCGCGTTCGGCGTGATGAACGGCAATCGCATTCCGACCGACCTGGTGTTCGCACGTGATTTCGGGACGCAGTACTTCGAGAGCCATAACGTCGTCCTTCTGGGGAGCCTGCGCTCAAACCCGTGGGTTGGTGTGTTCGAACAGCGCTTGCACTTCCAATCCGGGGCTTCAGAGAATCCGGTACAGACTTACTTTGAAAACCGATCTCCACGGCCCGGAGAACGGAAGCGCTACGCCGGCGTGTGGAATCGCGAAGGATACTGCCGCGTGGCCTTCCTGCCGAACATCAGGCGGAACGGGAATGTCCTGATCCTGTCGGGAACGGGTTTGAGCACGACTGCCGCAGGCAGCGAGTTCATCACCAATGAGGCCTGGATGAGGAAGTTCCGTGCCTTGCTTGGCCCCGCTGCTCGCGAGCGGTTCCCGCATTTTGAGGTGCTGCTGCGGGTTGATCTTGTCGCGACCGCCGCCTTGAACTTCAATATTGAGGCGTGGAGAACGTACTGAAGCGGCTCAGGCCTCTTCCACTCTCCGCGGTGTATGCTCGTGTCTGCCCGACATGAGAATTCTCTGGATCGTACTTCTGGCGCTTCCCTGCGCTGCCCAACCCCGGTGGTGGATGGATACGCCGGTGCGCCTCGTCCAGACAAACCTGCGCGAGACAGACGCTGGACTCGACGCCCGGAAACTCGTTCAGCAGGTTGCCGAGTTGCGCGCCAATGCACTGCTGTTCGGCATGGGCGGCATCGCCGCGTATTACCCGACCGCAGTGGAGTTGCACTACCCGAGCCCGCATCTGCCGCCGGGGCGCGACCTGTTCGGCGAAGTGCTCGCCGAGGCGCACGCAAGAGGAATCCGCGTCGTCGGCCGGTTTGACCTCAGCAAAGCGCCCAAGGCGGTCTACGACGCGCATCCCGAGTGGTTCGTTCGAACGGCGAAAGGCGAGCCGGTGGTCTACAACGGCTTGTACTCGGCGTGCATCAACGGCGGGTACTACCGCCGGCACGCGCTGAAAATTCTTTCCGAGGCGCTCGAACGGTATGAGGTGGACGGGCTTTTTTTCAACATGTTCGGAAATCCGGTCTACGATTACAGCGGCAAATACATCGGCCCATGCCACTGTGAGAGCTGCCGGAAGGCGTTCAACGCGCGCTTCCGCAAGCCGCTGCCGGACAGGTTCGACGCCGAGCACGACGCTTTCATGCGCGACTCTCGCCTGGAGGTTGCGGCGAAGATCGGTGATCTCATCCATGCCAAGCGGCCGAATGCGGGGTTCTTCACCTACATCCAGGAGTACGTGGACGGCATCATGTCGGAATCGAATACGGCCGTGGACCGGCCGCTGCCGCTGTGGCCTTATTCGGCGAGCGACAACGTGAACCGTGCTCGCAACTCCGAGCCTTCGAAGATGGCGATCAATCTGTGCATGTCCTTCGTGGATATCCCGTACCGGTTTGCCACAGTGCCGCCCACGGAAATCCAGCTTCGGCTGTACCAGAACATGGCGCACGGCGCTGGCCCGGCGTTTGCCGTGCTTGGCACACCCGAACAGGACGATCGCACAGCGTGGAATGCGGCGCGTCCGGTTTACCAGTGGCACGCCGAGCATGAGGATCTCTACGTCGGGCAGGAAAGCGCGGCGCGCGTGCTGGTGCTCGCGGCGGGTGCGCAGCAGGACGAGTACCGGGGCCTTTTCCGGATCCTCTCCGAGAATCACATCCCGTTCGCGGTGGTCAGCAACATGCGGGACCTCGAACGGCGCGCAAAGGCATACGACGTGGTGATCGCGCCTGATGGGGCGCCCTCGCTCGAGGCGTATCTCAAGGACGGCGGCCGGGTGCTTGCGACAGGCGCGACGCGGCGCTCATTCGAGCGCCTGCCAAGAGAGGTGCGGCGTTGGGAGAGCACGCGGTCGGCGTACTTCCGGGTTGGCGACAAATCGCTGTTCCCGTCGCTGAAAGACATCGACGTCGTCTTCCTCGATGGCGCCTACCTCGAATTCGAAGCAAAAAGTCCGCTTACGCTGATCCCGCCTGCCCGGTTCGGACCCCCCGAGAAGGTCTGGACGGACAAGGTCGAGACGGCTAAACCGGGCCTGCTGCTGACGGACTACGGCCGGGGCCGTCTCGCTTACCTGCCCTGGAACATCGGCGCCCTGTACTACCGTCACAGTTCTCCGGCGCACGCAGGCCTGATCGCGGATATCGTGGATCACCTGTTGCCGGAGGGCCGCCAGTTGAAGACCAATGCCCACCCGCTGGTCGAGATCACTGTTATGCGCCAGCCGGCCCGCAACCGCACGCTGGTGCACTTATTGAATATGTCGGGCCATTCGCAGACCGCCTACTTCCCGCCGGTTCAGATGAGGGATATCGAGGTGACTCTCGCCGGCCCTTTCCACCGCGCGCGGTCCGTTCGCCTCGGCCGTGACCTCCCGGTTGCGCGGGAAGGCCGCTACGCCAGGTTCACATTGCCGGAGCTTGGAACGTACGACGTCCTCGTGCTCCAATAGACGCTGCCACGCACGTCTGAATCGCTGAAGCCGGGCATGTGCCAGCCGGATCCTGCTACCCTGTGACTTTTCAAAGCATGCGCCCCCGCCTACTCGCCATTGTCGTTTTCTTAATCCTGACTTCCGCTGGACCGGCGTCGGCCGGCCTTACCGGAGTAGTGACCGATGTGTCCGCCGCCGCAGTTGAAGGAGCCGAGGTCGAGATCCGCAGTCTCTCCGGAACTTTCGTTTGGACGTGCCGGACGGAAAGCGACGGCCGGTTCCGTTGGGATGCTGCCAAACCGGGCGCGTACCAAATTCGCGTGAACGGCGCGGGGCTGGACTCCCGCGAGGCGGTAATCCAGGTCTCAGCGGCAAGTGCCGATACCGACATTCGGATCGCCCTGCAGCCTCGCTCGGTGTACACACGCATCACTGTCAGCGCCACTCGGGGGGCGGCCGAAGAAGCCGAGTCATCCGCGCAGGTCGCCTTCACAAAGGATTTGGAGGACATCCGCAAGAGGCCCGTCGCCACTTTGGGCGAAGCTTTCGCTGCCGAACCCGGGGTGATGGTCCAGCAAAGCACGACCGGGCAGGTGTCGCCGTTCCTGCGCGGACTGACCGGTTACCAGGTGTTGAATCTGGTCGATGGCATCCGCTTCAACAACTCGACTTTCCGCTCGGGTCCCAACCAGTACCTCGCTTTCATCGAACCGAACCAGGCGCAGCGCGTGGAGGCCCTGCTGGGGCCGAGCGGCGCCCAGTATGGCAGCGACTCGCTGGGCGGCACGATTAACGTGATCACGTCCGAGCCGATTTTCTCTTCGGATGACCACCGGTGGGCCACGCACGGAGACGCCTTCTTCGGAGGCGCTTCGGCGGACCTGTCCGGCTTCGGCAACGCCCGGTTCTCAGTTTCCAGCGACAGGCTCTTCTGGTTGGTCGGCGCTTCAGGGAGGAAGCATAACGATCTGCGCTCCGGCAGCGGCCACGATTCGCGCAACGCCTTCCATCGCTTCTTCGGCATGCCGTTCGACAGTGTTCAGGAACTACTCGGCAGCCGCCTGCAGGACAGCGGCTTCCGGCAGTACGGCGTAAAAACCAAACTCGCTTTTCGCCTCCGCGCCGATCACCTGGTTACGTTGAATTTCCTGCGAGGTGTTCAGGATCAGGTCCGCAGCTACAAGGATCTGCTGGGCGGGCTGGGACGGCTTCAATCGGACTTCGACCCGCAGATACTGAACTGGTTCTATGCGCGATATGAGAAGTTGAGGCTCGGCTTCCTGGACTCGGTGACCGGCACGCTCTCGCTCAACAGCCAGGTGGACGGTAGTGCCCGGCGCAACCTGCTCTACTCGGACCCGCTGACGCGCGACTGGAACCGCGTCGATGCATGGGGGTACTCCGGTCAGGCCGCGACGCACCGGTCCAATCGGCTGCTCGCCAGTTTCGGCGGCGACGTCTACGACGAACGCGTCGCTTCCGAGCGTACGGTGACCGAGGCGAGCGGACGGGTGACACGCCCGCGCCCGCTGTACCCGGACCGGTCGCGATACCAGAATGTAGGCGTCTTCGGACAGACGAGCCTGCATCTGACCAGCCGCCTGCGGGCCAGCAGCGGGGTTCGGTTCACCGG
>DATMXS010000422.1:0-15426 GCA_035561355.1 Bryobacteraceae bacterium
CTCATCGCATGGCGCGGCGGTTTCGGCGATGCCGCCGTCCAAAATGCGGCCGGCAATCAGCGCGCGCTCTATTTCGATCTGCAAAACCAGAAGCTGGCGCTCCAGGACGCCAAAGCCGCCAAAGACGGCCCGGTGGATCACTGGGGCCAGTACTCCTTCGCGGGCGTTCAGGACAACTATTTCGCCGCGGTTTTCCTGCCCCGCACGAACGGCCAGATCCAATTCCGGGTGCTCAGCGACAGCGTGAAATCATCGCCGAACTCCGGCGAGGAGCTGCACGCCGGCGCCGCTGTGGGCGGCGATCCGCGGAACCGCTTCGACGTGTTCGTGGGCCCGAAGGACTACAACCTGCTGAAGCGGGTGGACCCACGGCTTCCCCAGCTAGTCGATTTCGGGACCTGGTTCGGGTGGCTGGCACGGCCGCTCTTCCTGATCCTCAACTGGATCAACGACAGCTACGTGCACAATTTCGGCTGGGCGATTGTCGTCGTCACGGTCATCATTAACATCGCGCTGATGCCGCTGCGGTTCTCCAGCATCAGGTCGATGAAGAAGATGTCCGACCTGCAGCCACAGATCAAGGCCATCAACGCGAAATACAAGGGCGTCGGCCTCCGCGACCCGAAGAATCAGGAAAAGAACGCGGAGGTGATGGAGCTGTACAAGAAGCACGGCATAAACCCGATGGGCGGGTGCCTGCCGATGCTGATCCAGATGCCGTTCTTCCTCGCGTTTTACACTGTGCTCACGGTGGCTATCGAGCTGCGCGGCGCGAACTGGCTGTGGGTGTCCGACCTGTCCCAGCCGGAGACCATTCCGATCCGCATCCTGCCGATCGCGATGATCGTCGCACAGTTCTTCCAGCAGAGAATGACGCCGAACCCCTCGGCGGACCCGTCGCAGCAGCGGATGATGCTTTTCATGCCGCTGATCTTCGGGTTCATGTTCTATAGCGCGTCGAGCGGATTGGTGCTGTACTGGCTGGCCACCAATGTGGTCGGTATCGTGCAGCAGTTGATTATCAATAAGACGATGGGCGTGCCTGCGGTGCCCCAGCCGGCAGCCGTGACGGAAACGCCCTCTAAACGCAAAACGGGGAGCCGACGGTGAGCCAGAATCGCTACACCAAAGAGGCTGTAGGTCCGCGGATTCAGGCGTTTCTCACGCCCGTGCTCGAGCGTGCCTGCCTGAAGCTGAAGTTCGAGATCGGCGAGGGTGAAACGCGCCATCCTGATTTCGAGAATCCGAACGTGCTGGTTAAGTTCAGCGGGCCGGACATCGATGCTCTGCTTGCGAACAAGGCCGAGCTTCTGCTGGCGCTCGAGCATCTCACGATGGAAGTGCTGCGGATGGCGCCGGAGGATCACTCGCTGCTGTGCTTCGACGCGAATGATTACCGGATGCTGCGCATCGAGGAGTTGCGGTTGAGCGCGGTGACCGCGGCCGAGAAGGTGAAGCGCAGCGGCGTGCCGTTCCGCTTCAACCCGATGAACAGCCGCGAGCGGCGCATTATTCACCTCGCGCTTCGGGATGAGCCCGCGGTCCGCAGTGAGAGCGCCGGGGTGGGACCGCACCGGCAAGTGGTGATTTATCCTGCAGGCATGCCGTCGCAGCCGTTCCAGGATGCGGTGGCTGCGCCTGCGTCGCGCGCTCCGATGCGGCGCGGCAGACGATAGCTTCTTCAGATAGCCGGCGAGCGGGCCAGGTGATAACGGCTCGCCGGCTATCCTGCACTCTCGCCTGATGGCCCTCTCCGACACCATCGTCGCGATCGCCACTCCGCCCGGCCGCGGCGGCATCGGTGTCCTGCGCATATCCGGACCTTGTGCCCGCGACGTCGCCAGCGGGCTGCTCCGCTTCCGCCGCCCGCCGGAATGGGAACCTTGGCGCTCGTTCATTGCCGACCTGACGGATGCCGAAGGGCGCACGCTCGATGAGGTAGTTGTCACGTTCTTCGAGCAGCCGCGTTCGTATACAGCCGAAGACGTCGTCGAGATTGCCTGCCATGGCTCTCCAGTGCTGCTGCGCCACGGGGTGGAGCGCGCGTGCGTCAACGGTGCGCGCCTCGCAGAACCCGGTGAGTTCACGCTTCGCGCGTTTCTCAACGGCCGGATTGACCTGCCGCAGGCCGAGGCTGTCCGTGACTTGATCGAAGCGACCACGCTTTACCAGGCGCGCGTCGCGGCTGCGCAGGCCGAAGGGTCGCTCTCGCGCCGCATCGCACCGCCCAAAAACCAGTTGATCGAGTTGGTCGCTCTGCTCGAGGCCGGCATCGATTTCGCCGAAGACGATATCTCCGTGGCCTCGGAGGCGGAGATCCTACGGCGGCTGGATCCGATCATCCAAGCCATCGAGCAGCTTGCCGCGAGCTTCGCCTGGGGCAAGCTGGTTCACGACGGCCTGGCGCTTGCGATCGTCGGGCGGCCGAACGTCGGCAAGAGCAGCCTGTTCAACCGCCTGCTCCAGCACGACCGCGCCATCGTTACGGACATCCCGGGCACCACGCGCGACGTTGTCTCGGAGACCGCGGCAATCGAAGGTATTCCGGTGAAACTGTTCGACACCGCCGGGGTTCGTACCGGGCAGGACCTGGTGGAAAGCCTCGGCATCGAGCGCAGTTACCGGGCCATGGCGGATGCCGACCTCACGCTCGTGATCGTGGATGTCTCAGCCCCGCTCGAAGACGGCGACCGGAACTTGATCGCCCACGCGAGCAGCCAGGGCCGGTTCCTGATCGCGGGAAACAAGTCCGACTTGCCGGTGCGCGCCGTCATCGGGGAGCCGTTCGTCCCGGTGTCGGCGCTCACGGGCGAGGGCATTCCGGAATTGCGCAGGCGTATCGTCGAGACCGCAGCCCCGGCAGGCATCGAGCAGGAATACGGGTTCATCACGAGTGTGCGGCACGAGGTTCGCTTACGCGAGGCGCTCGAAGCGCTGGGACGCGCGCGCGATGCGGTACAACAATCCATTCCGCACGAAATGCTGCTGCTCGATATCTACGCGGCCCTCCAGGCACTCGACGCCATGACCGGAGCAACCACCGCCGACGACATCCTGAACCGCATCTTCTCCACTTTCTGTATCGGGAAGTAAGACGCCAACCCTATCGCCAAGACGCCAGGCTCGACTCGTCAGCGCGCAGCTTCGTGCATAGTCTTTCCTTCCGGGAGCTCTGTATCACCATCCCGCCGAGCTCGAATAACCACAGCAACGGCATCGAAAACGAAGATCACCGCGCCGATTACAGGCGCGCTGTAGGCGGTCTGCATGATCACGCCCGCCTGCAACGCGCCGGAAGCAAGGTCCGCGAGAGCGCCGCCGATGCCGGCTGAAGCGCCCGAAATGACCAATCGAAGCGCGAAACCCACGACCAGCAAGCCCGCCAAGGTGGGCGAAAAAAGCCAGGCCGCTCCTCGCTCGGAGTTCCTGGCTCCTCGCTCCTCGCTCGCCTATTGCTCCGGCGCCGGTTCGCTCGCGGGCACTTCCTTGTGAACCGCATCCAGCACGCCATTGATGAAGGGGACGGACTCTTCCCCCGAAAACCGGCGGGCTAGTTCCAACGCCTCGTTGATCACGATCGCGGCCGCGGTTCCGACATCGGTCATCTCGTAAATCGCCATCCGGAGAATGTTGCGGTCGACTACCGGCATGCGCTCGATCTTCCAGTTTTCCGAATGGCGGGCGATGCGCTCGTCGATCGCCTTCGAAATTGCCGCGGTGCCGCGGACGAGCTGTTCCATGAAGTCGTCCTCGGTGATCGGATCTGTGCTCTCCTCCGAGTAGAGCGTGTCGTAATAGTTCTGGATCGCGCTATGGGCAGGCTGCGATGTGAGGTCGATTTGAAAGAGCACCTGAAGGGCGCGCTGGCGTGAACGGTGACGCGACGGCATAACTACGACTGCCGCAACCGGCGCATCAGGTTGCCCATCTCGACTGCGGACATGGCGGCATCGAAACCCTTGTTGCCCGCCTTCGCACCTGCTCGCTCGATCGCCTGCTCCAGCGAGTCCGTGGTAAGGACGCCGAAAGCCACCGGGATGCCGGACTGAAGCGAGGCCTGCGCCAGGCCTTTCGCGGCTTCAGATGCAATGTACTCGTGGTGCGTGGTGTCGCCGCGAATCACGGCGCTCAGGCAGATGATGCCGTCATGCCGCTTCTGGCGGGCCAGTTCGCTGGCCACCACGGGCAGTTCCCATGAGCCCGGCACTTTGACGATCTCGATCGCGTTCAGATCGCCGCCCGTGCGCTGAAGGGCGTCGAGAGCGCCGGACAGCAGGCGCTCCGTAATGATGCTGTTGAAGCGGCTCACGATAATCGCAAACTTGAGCCCGGCCGCATTAAGGTGGCCTTCAGTGACTGGAATCGGCATGTAAGTTTCTATCTTCCCCGGAAAACGGGCTTCCGTTTTTCCACAAAAGCGGCCGTCCCTTCGGCCTTGTCCTCGGTGGCGGCGCTCAGCGCGAAACAGGCCGCCTCAAACCGCAACCCTTCTTCGAGCCCGCCTGAGAGCCCGGCGTCCACCGCGTTCAGGATCAGTCCTGCGGCGAGCGGCGCATTTTCCAAAATTCGACTCATCAAACCCCGGCAGAAGCCGCCGAGTTCCTGCTGCGGCACTACGTGATTCACCAGCCCGATCCGGTGCGCCTCCGCTGCGTCGATCTGCGCGCCCGTCAGCAGCATCTCGAGCGCCCGCCCCCGGCCTACGAGCCGCGGAAGCCGCTGCGACCCGCCGTAACCGGGGATGATCCCCAGCTTGATCTCCGGCTGGCCGAACTTCGCGTTCTCGGATGCCACCCGCAGCGCACATGCCATCGCGAGTTCCAAGCCGCCGCCCAGCGCAAACCCGTTGACCGCCGCGATGGAGGGCTTCCCCATCGTCTCGAGCCGCCGGAACACCCCCTGCCCGCGGAGCGCCATCCGTTCCGCTTCGGCGGGGGTGAGCGATGCCAGTTCCCGGATGTCGGCGCCCGCGACGAACGCTTTCTCGCCGGCTCCCGTGAGGATGAGACCGCGTATCTCCGCAGCCGCCTCGACCTCCTCGAAAGCCCGGTCGAGGTCGCCCATCAGGACGTTGTTCAACGCGTTCAGCTTGTCGGGACGGTTGATCGTGACCGTGGCAACGCCTTCAGACACCTCAAGCCGCAGGAGGTCGTAAGGCATACGGATTCATGATACCGCAGCACCCGCTCAGGCCATCTCGGGGCAAGGGAGCAAAGCCGCGGGAAGCACGGGCGGAGCAGCATGGGCTGCGCTCTGTCCTCCTCGCTCCTGGCTCGTAGCTCCTGGCTCCTTCACTAGCGCCTGCCCGGGCGCTCGTACACGCGGACGTAATCGACCAGCATGAACTGCGGGAACTGAGTGGTAACGTCTGGATACCCGGGCCAGTTGCCGCCCACAGCCAGGTTGATCAGGATATGGAACGGGTGGTCGAAGGCCCACTTCGCCCCGGCAGGCAGATCGGCCGTCGTGCGGGTGTGATACAGCTCACCATCCAGATACCACCGGATGGCTTTGGGTTCCCACTCCACCGCGAAGACATGAAAATCTTCGTGGAATTTCGCCCCGGAAGGCAACGTGATTCGTTTGCCGAGGCTTGATGCACCCGAATAGCCCGGACCGTGCATGGTGCCATAGAGGTTTGAGGGCTCCTTGCCGATCACCTCCATGATGTCGATCTCACCGCATTCCGGCCAGCCGGCCGGGCCGTCGTCGCCGAGCAGCCAGAAAGCGGGCCAGATGCCCTTCCCGAAGGGGACCTTGATGCGCGCTTCGTACCGGCCATACGTGCGGGAGAATTTGCCCTTTGTCAGCAGGCGTCCCGAAGTGTACTGGCGGCCGGCGTGGTCTTCCTTGCGCGCCTCAATCACCAGGTTGCCGTTTTCGATGCGCGCGTTTTCGGAGCGGTCCGTGTAGTACTGCAGTTCATTGTTGCCCCACCCGTTCCAGCCGGTGCCTGTGTCGTAATTCCACTTTGTCCGGTCAATGGATGAGCCGGTGAAATCGTCGCTCCACACCAGTTTCCAGCCGCTCTGCGCCATGGCGGGCAATGCCACGAAGCTGAACGCGATCGACGCTAACAATGTCTGCAAACGCATGGGCTCATGATACGGCAGAGCGTGACAGGCAGGCGTGGCCTATTTGCCGTACTCGGCGAGCATGATGTCGCTGCCGCTCTGATCGATCTGGCTATACAGGAGCGTCCTGCCGTCGGGCGAGAGGGCGAGCGCGGAATCGCCGATGATCGGCTTCTTGTCCAGGTCAATCACTTTGCGCACGGCGCGAGTCGCAAGGTCGAAAAAGTAGATGCCACGCCCGGTTCCCTCGGGTTGCTGATCCACGAAGTAAATGCCCTTATCGGCGATGGCCCAGTAGCCCCAGAAGCCGGCCTTGAGTTGTTCGAGCACGGGCTCTTCGCGGCGCGTTGCCAGATCGATGCGCCATAGGCCGGGCACGCTGCGCCCCTTCGCGTAATAGAGATGCTTGCCGTCGGGAGATTCGAAGCCGGCAAACCCTCCAAGCTTCGTCACCTGCTCGGCGGCGCCGCCTTCGGGTGAGATGCGGAAAGACTGCCAGGCGCCCGTACGATGCGACGCAAAATAGAGCCAATTTCCGTCGCGGGACCAGCTTGCGACCACGTCCTCGCTGGTGTCCGTCGTGACGCGCCGCGGGGCGCCGCCGCGCGAATCGATCACCCAGATATCGGCCTGGCCTTCCGGCCGGGAATCGAACGCGATCCGTTTTCCGTCGGGCGACCACCGCGGCGTCCCGGTGAGCGGGCCGGCAAAGCGGGTCAACTGCTCAGCGCCGAGACCGTCCGCCCCGGCCACCCAGATTTCGTGCGCGCCCGAGCGGCTGGAACGAAATGCGATCCGTTTGCCGTCGGGCGAGAACTGGGGGCTGGAATCGTACTGCGTCGAAACGATCAGCGGGCGTGGCTTCTCCCTCCCCGCCGCATCCACACGCCAGATGTTTGTGTCGAGGAAAAATTGCGTGAACGCCAGGGTCTTGCCGTCCTGCGAATACCAGGGATCCGAGGCTCCCAGGCCGATGCCGTTGAGACGTTCCGGCGTGCCACCCGCGGCCGGCACACGCCACAGATTGTACGCACCGGTCCGGTTCGACGAGAACACTATGAACCGTCCGTCGGGCGACCACACCTGCGTTAGCGTGTCTCGATTGTTGAACGTAACCCGCTGCGCGGCGCCGCCATCCAGCGGCATCACCCAAACATCGCTCACGCCGCTGGAGGGCGCGCGGATGAACGATATTGTGCGGCCGTCGGGTGAAAAAGCCGGATTGCTGTCGCCAATGGTCCTGGCCGGGGGATAGGTGATGCGAGTGCGCGACCCGGTCTGAACGTCGATAAGGAAAATGCTGAAGGGCTCCGACGCCGAAATACGGTCACCGATCGCAAGGTATTTTCCATCGGGCGACCATACAACCGGCCGGCCGACCGCTTCCACCCCGGCGGCCTCAACCCGGCTCGGGAAGACATCGGCCACCTTGCGATGGAGGGCCCTCGGCGCAGCGGCGGAGACGAACAGCGCCACTTCTTTGTGCGAGCTCCTGAGGAAGGCGAGGGAGCGGCCATCGGGCGAAAAAGCCGGACCATTGTCCTGGGCGGGATCGGTGGTGATGCGGACCATCCCACGGCCGTCAATCGAGCTGAGGTAGATGTCCTGGTTGTCTCCGTCGCCGGACCAGACGAACGCGATCTTCTTGCCATCCGGAGAAAAGGAAGGCTGGCTCTCGTCGCCTGGAAAGGATGTAAACGGCACGATGCGCGGCGTCTCCGCCGGCATGTTGTTACTGCGGCCAACCGCAAAGATACCGCCGAAGAGCAGCAAGGCGGCCAGCGATACCGATACCGGGGTGCGATTCCGCTCGACAAACTTGGCGAAGCGGTACCCGAATGTGTCCTTTCGGGCGGTGATCGGAAATCCCGCAAGATGGCGGCGCACGTCTTCTGAAAGCTGCTCGACCGAGGCATAGCGCCGCTGCGGCTCCTTTCGCATGGCGGTAAGGACGATGTTGTCGAGATCGCCGCGGAGGGCCCGCCGGAGTTTGTCCGGCTGCGTGCGACGGGCGGCGCTCAATTCCGCCGGCGCCGTCCCGTTTCTTCTGTCCACGACCGTGCTCGGGCGCTCGGGGTCTACGTCACAAATCGCCCGGGCGAGTTCGTGGGGAGAGGAGGTTCTCAACCGGTACGGGCGCTTGCCCGTCAGCAATTCATACAGCAAGACACCGAGCGAGTAGATGTCACTCGCGACCGTGACGGGCTCGCCTTGCACTTGCTCAGGGCTGGCGTACTCGGGCGTCATCAGGCGAACCGCAGTGACCGTGCCGCCGTGGGTGGACATCTCCGGGTTCAGCAGCTTGGCGATTCCGAAGTCGAGCAGCTTGGGGACACCGTCGTCCGTGATCAGGATGTTGCTTGGTTTGATGTCGCGATGAACGACGAGCTGGTCGTGCGCGTACTGAACGGCACTGCAGACGTCCCGGAACAGTTCCAGGCGTTCCCGGATGGTAAGGCGGTTCTCGTCGCAGAACCTGTCGATGGGCCGGCCCTCGATGTACTCCATCACGAAGTACGGGACACCGTCCTCGGTGCTGCCGCCGTCGAGCAGCCGGCCGATATTCGGATGCTCGAGGCTTGCCATGATCTGACGCTCATGGCGGAAGCGCCGAATGATGAACTCGTCCCCAAGGCCGCGCTTGATCAGTTTGATCGCTACCTGGCTGCGGAAATGGCCGTCCACCCGGACCGCCCTGTAAACCGTACCCATGCCGCCCCGAGCGATTTCCTCTTCAACGCGGTACGGGCCGATGCGCCGGCCCACAACCGACTGGTCGAGCCTGCCCATCACAACGGCCGCGCCCGAGGAGATGGCCGAGGCTTCGAGCGGGTCCTCGGCAGCCTCATACGAGGAGATAAGGCCCTCGATCTCAGACTGAAGCTCGGTGTCCCCCTGGCACTCGCGCTCTACGTACGAGATGCGCTCCTCGCCGGAAAGCTCGAGCGCCGTCTCCAGCACCTGCTTGACGCGGTGCCAGCGATCAGGCGACATCTTTGCGCCACTGATCATGCCGTACTGGCGCTGAGGGCACGGTAAAGCCACGCCTTCGCGGTGGTCCAGTCGCGCTTTACCGTAGCGGGTGAGATTCCGACAACCTCAGCGGTCTCCTCCACCGAAAGTCCTGCAAAGTATCGAAGCTCGACGATTCTGGCCTGTTGAGGATCAAGTTTCGCGAGATCCGTAAGAGCGTCGTCGAGCTTCACCAGATCGATGTCGCGTCGCTCGGGCGTGGCGATCGCTTCGTCGAGCGACAACTTGACCCCTCCCGCGCCGCGCTTCTGTGCCTGCCTGTGCCGGGCATGGTCTACCAGAATCCGCCGGATGAATTGCGCGGCGATCCCGTAGAAATGTGCCCGGTTCTGCCAGCGAACCCGTTGGTTCACCAGGCGTAGGTATGCTTCATGCACGATCTCGGTGCCTTGAAGCGTGTGGTCCGGCCGCTCGCGGCGCAAATACCGGCCCGCAATCCGGCGGAGTTCGTCGTAAACAACAGGAGTTAGTGCTTCGAGAGCGTGCGCATCCCCACCGCTCCAGGCCGCAAGCAGGCCCGTAACATCCTGATTTTGTGATTGCACCCCGAGCCCCCGCTATGGGGCTAATTATGCCACAAACGGGGGCAACCCGTCAGCGTTTAGGTAACGTTACAGTCCACGGTTCGTCGTCCGCGCGATTGAAGACAGCGCCGGCCGCCGCACGGCGAAATTTCGGCTTCGGACGCCGCTCTTCGCGCGCCGCCAACCATGCCATGAGGTCGGAATCGACGCCTGCGCAGTCTTCCTCCAGATGAAGTGCGTCGAAATCGGAGTCCCTGTACGGCATGATGATATCCCTCTCTTTGTGATATACGCGTGAAGCCGCCATCCGTTCGGCTCAATGGCATCCCTGGCACGTAAAATCCCTGCCATGGCAAACCGCACAGCTTTGTTTGTCGAGCTTCTGCGTGCCCGAAGAATGAACGTCCACCCAATCTTGCGTGTGACTGGCGGGCTTCAGCTTTTCCACTCCCGTATGGCACTTTTCACAACTGAACGGCGGCTCAATGCGGTTGTGGCACACCAGGCAGTCCGCCATTCGTGGCATGGCGGCGCTTCGTGACACGGCCATCGACTCCTCCATGCCGCGGTGGCACGCCGCGCAGGCGTTCTTCGTGTTCAAACGGGCCCGCAGCCCTGGAGGAACCGGCCCCAGATACGCTCCAGTGTCGATAGCGCGCGCGATCACCGGAGCAACGTTGCCCATTTTCAAATGGAGCGCATGATTGAACTTCTGCACGTGATGTGCGCGAGGAGCCGGGACGGCAGAACGCTCGTGGCACTTGGCGCAGACCTGGTTCGACGGCAGAAGGTTATCTGAGGCCTGCGTGCTCAGCACGGCTTTGGAATGGCACGTAGAGCACTCGAGCTTTTGCTGGAGGTGCAGCTTGTGAGAGAACGGCGGGGCCTCCGCAGCGGCTGCCGTGACGGCGAGCGCGCAGACCAGCAGCAGGGTTCGCACCCTACTTGCCGTACGAGATTCGCCAAATGCGGTTGCCACCGTCCTCGGAGAGCAGAACGCTGCCGTCCGGAAGCTGTAGCAGGCCGACGGGGCGGCCCCAGACTTCCTTCTCATCCGGGCCGAGCATGAAGCCCGTCAGGAATTCCTTCGGCTCGCCTGCGGGCTTGCCGTCTTTGAAGGGGACGAACGCCACCGAGTATCCGAGCCGCTTCGCGCGGTTCCACGAACCGTGGTACGCAAGAAACGCGCCGCCCTGGTATTCCTTCGGGAACTGCTTGCCGGTGTAGAAGATGAAGTCCAGCACGGCCGCGTGCGCGGGAAGAAGCACGTCCCAATTCGCCATCTTCGCGACCAGGTCCGGGCGCTTCCCCTTGTTTCGCGGATCCTCGACCTTGCCCACATACCCATAAGGCCAGCCATAGAATGCGCCCTGGTGGATTTGGGTCAGGTAGTCCGGGACCAGGTCATCGCCCAGGGCGTCGCGCTCCTGAACGGCGGCCCACAGATCCTTCGTGCCGGGGTACCAGCGCATTCCGATCGGATTCCGCGTTCCGGTGGCCCAAAGCTCATGCCCGCTGCCGTCCGGGTTGTAGCGGCTGATGGCGGCGCGGATCTCAGGCTCGCCGGGGGACACGTTCGACTGAGAGCCAACCGCGAGATACATCTTGGCGCCGTCGGGATCGAAGAGGATATTGCGGGTCCAATGCCCCTGGCCGTGGTCTTTCAATGAGACGACCTCAGCACCGGGACCGACGGTGCGAGCCTTCGCATCGTACTTGTATCGCTTTACGGAGGTGGTCTCGGCTACGTAGACATAGTCTTTCCAGAACGCGATGCCGTAAGGCCGGTCGAGCCCCCCGAGCAGTTCCCTCCGATTCTTCCCATCGTTCGTGAGCACCCAGACTTTTCCCTTACGGGTGCTGTCGCTCAGCAGGATCTCTCCTCCAGGCCCCTCGGCCATAAAACGCGGCCGCTCAAAGCCTTCGGCCCAGATATCCACCCGGAATCCCGCCGGAACGTTCACCTTTGCGCCCTGCGGCTTCGGGACCACGCGCGGCGGATTGTTAGCCGAAGGGGTGTGAAACGGAGGCGGCAGCTTCGGCTGCTGGGCAGCCTGAGCGACAGTAAGGCTCGCAACTACGAAAGCGAAGGCGGTATAGCGCATGTGAATCCGCTCTGAGTAGGATTTACATTAAGTGTACTAAATGAAGGAGCTAGGAGCCAGGAGAAGAAAGTAGGGCCTTGTGCGATCAGCGGCTCTCTGCTCTCTCCTCCCTCGTCTCTCCCTAGTTCTGCGGTTTCGGCGGCGGCGCCGGCTTCACGTCCTCGACCGCCTCGCCGAATTGAATGTTCACATCACCCTTGAACTGCTTATAGTCCTCGTAACGAACCGTCATGCGGATGCGCTGGGGACCGTTTTCGAAAAACAGCGTGTCGTCGGCACGAGTGTACGTGGGGAACCAATACTTGCCGTCGATCTGCTCGCGGTATGTCTCGAACTTCGGGAACTGGTTGTCGCTCCGAACGATGCCGACGCCGCGGCCATAGCTCTTCACGATCTGGAGGTCGCGGTCGTCAACCCAGACCAAGCCCTGGAAGTACCGCTGGCCTCGTTCGAGCTTCTTGGGCTTCACGGCGAACACGTAGGCCGGAATCTCATCCGCCATCTGCTTGCCCAGATACCGGACGTGGTACTTGGGAATTTCGGAGGTCGTGAGGACGAACGGTTGCACATTGCGAAGGTCGCTTTCGTCCTCGGGCGTGAGTTGGATGCGCTTGAGCGTAGCGACTGGGGCCTTCACGACGCGCTCAGTTCGCTTGTTGTTGTCATTGGGGTCGAAAATGATGTCGGAGATCATCTCCCAGCGGCCCATCGGGGTGCCTTCGGGCTCCAGTTCGAGCAGCCGGGCGGTTTGCCGGTAGGTATACGTCGCACGGGCTTTGGCGAACTCGGCTTCGCGGGCCGCGAACTTCGTGATGATGTCCTGGATCTGGGCGTCGGTCAGTTCCGCTTGCGCCGTCTTCGCGCCCTCGTTCACCTTGCGCCAGCCGGCCGGCTGCTGGCCGAACGCGGCCGTCAGTACTGCAAAAACGATGAGAAACCGCATGTTGTCCTGTACCTTAATGGATGTCCGGCGCGGCCGGTCCGTTACCCCCGTCCGAGCACCTGCTTAGCCACGGTCATCAGCTGCATGTTGCTGGTGCCTTCATAAATCCGGCCGATCTTCGCGTCGCGGTAGTACTTTTCGACTGGATAATCCCGGGTAAACCCGACCCCGCCGAAAACCTCGATCGCCCGTGAAGCCACCGTTTCTGCGATCTGAGAAGCGAAGTACTTCGCCATGGCGGCCTCGGTGGTGAACGGCGCTCCGGCGTCCCGCAGCCGGGCGGCGTTGTACACCAGTAGCCGGGCCGCTTCCACATCGACCGCCATTCGCGCGAGTTCAAACTGAACGCCCTGGAAATCCGCGATCGGCTTGCCAAACTGCTTCCGTTCCTGAGCGTACTTGAGCGCATGCTCGAGCGCGCCGCGGGCAAGCCCGATCATCTGGGCGCCGATCGCGATGCGGCCCTCGTTCAGGGTCTCGATCGCGATCTTGTACCCCTTGCCGGGCTCACCCATGGCGTTCGCCTTCGAAACGCGGCAGTTGTCGAGGATCAGCTCGCACGTGGAGGACGCCCGTATGCCCAGCTTGTCCTCCTTCTTGCCGACTTCAAAGCCGGGAGCATCGCGCTCCACCAGGAACGCCGTAATCCCGCGATACCCGGCCTCCGGGTTGAGCGTGGCGAAAAGAACGAACACGCCGGCCTCGTAGCCGTTCGTGATCCAGAGCTTGCGGCCGTTCAGAACGTAATCGTCCCCTGCCTCGGCCGCACGCGTTGCCAGAGCGAACGCGTCGGAGCCGGCGCCCGCCTCTGAGAGCGCGTAGGCGCCCACCGTGTCCGCCGCGAGCATCGGCAGGTACCGAAGTTTCTGTTCGTCCGACGCCCAGCGCAGCACGGCATTGTTCACGAGTGTGTTCTGGACGTCCACGATGACCGCGGCGGAGGCATCGACGGCAGCCAGTTCCTCCACTGCAAGCACCGATTGAAAGAACGTTCCGCCTTGGCCGCCGAACTCCTCAGGGATCTCGATGCCCATCAGTCCGAGATCGAAGAACTGCTTCAGGAGATCCTTGCGGAACACCCCGGCTTCGTCCATCTCGCGAACGAATGGCGCCACTTCCTGGCGAGCAAAGTCCCGCACCGTGGACTGGAACATCTTCTCTTCGTCTGTGAGCGTGGTGAGCGGGCGCGTGGGCGCGTCCAACCTGCCGGCGGCGGTAGACATCCTCTTCAGCACCCTCCTGACTTCGAGTGTGGTCCCGCGGATCAGGGCGTGTCAACGCGCGGTTGCGGGCTGAGCGCGGATACGATCAATCCCGTACCCACGGCCACCACACAGCCCAGCACGTTGTACCAGAGGAAAGAAATGTCGAGCGTCAGATTGCCCCAGATAATCGCGGCTTGCCCGGCGAGCACGCCAATGAACGCGGCCGTACCGCGCGTGTGCGGGAATCCAAATGCCAGCACGAACGCGCCCAGCATGGAGCCGTAGAACAGCGATCCGACCTTGTTCACCGCGACGACCAGCGAACCCAGGCCGGCGCCGTACTGAGCGAACCAGATCGCATAACAGCCCCAAAAGGCCGTGAAGACGCGGGAGGCCCAAAGGTAATGCCGGTCCGGCGCAGTCTTGCGGATATGGCGGCGATACACGTCAATGACGGAGACGGTGGCGAGTGAGTTGATCTCCGCCGAAATCGTGGACATCGCGGCGGCGAAAATCGCCGCGAGCACCAGCCCGACAAGGCCCGCAGGCATGTAGCGCGTTACGAACGAGAGGAAGATGTGGTTGGTGTCGTTGAGCTTCGGGTCGCCGCCGGTGGTTTTCGCGAGCGCAAACCCCTCGCGACGCGCGCCATCCAGGGACTTCTGCGCCACGCGGTAATCGTTCAGTGCGCGTTTGTACGCGGCGTCATCACCGGCCCGTTCGGCCTGGAGCACACGCGATGCGGCGTTCTTCCGCGCTTCGAACGCGGCGTTGAAGCGGCCCTCGACCGCCCCGTATTCAGCGGGAGCCGCACGCTGAATCTTCTCGAGCTCCACATGATGGAAGATCAGCGGCGGGCGCTCGTAAATGTAGAACACGAAGACGATGGCCCCGGTGAAGAGGATCAGGAACTGCATCGGCACCTTGGCCATCGCGTTGAACAGCAGGCTCAGGCGGCTGGCGGTGATCGATTTGCCTGTAAGATAACGCTGGACCTGCGACTGGTCCGTTCCGAAGTACGCCAGTGCCAGGAACAGGCCGCCGATGATGCCGCTCCAGATGTTGAACTCGGTCTTCAAATCGAAGCGCGTGTCGATGGCGTTGAGTTTGCCCGCCGCTCCCGCGAGCGACATGGCGTCCATGAGTGACATGGTGCCGGGGAGCAGCCAGATCGCGGTGATCAGTGCCGTGATGATCCCGATAAAGATGATCACCATCTGCTGCACGTCCGTCCACGTGACGGCCTTGATGCCGCCCGCGACCGTATAGGCGATCACGAGTGCGCCCATCGCGAGCGTCGTGTATCGTTCCGGCCAGCCGAGGATCACGCTCAGCACGATCGCCGGCGCCGAGAGCGCCACGCCGACGCCGAGGCCGCGCTGGATGAGAAAGATCGTACTGACCAGCGCGCGCGTCTTCGCGTCGAAACGCTTCTCCAGGTATTCGTAGGCCGTGTAGACGCCGCTCCGGTGGTAGATCGGAACGACGGTCGCGCACAGGATCACCATCGCGATCGGCAGGCCGAGGTAATACTGCACGAAC
>DATMXS010000423.1:0-6500 GCA_035561355.1 Bryobacteraceae bacterium
ATTGAGATTCAGGAACGAGGAAGCCGCGGCCGTCGCGGCGATTGATTTTAGAAAAGTGCGTCGTGGCGTTATTGGGTCCATCCGCTGGTCTCCGAAACTGTTTTGCCGCACACGGCGACGTGGCACACTGCGTGCGGCCCATGCGGTCCTATCTTTTCACAGTGGCCGTGCGCGCGTTGAGCTCAATGCCTAGCGCTTGCGCACCAAGGGACTCAGCACCTTTGCGATCACTTCGGCCATACGCGAGAATCCCAAATCGGTCGGATGTGTGCCATCGACCGTCGCCTCGCCGTCATCTCCCAGCAAGTGCGCTGACGGGATGTAGTGAATGTTGCGGTCGCCTTCCTTGCGGAATCTGTCGTAGACACTCTTGAGTATTTCGTTCTTGCCATCGACGATCTTCCGCCGCTCCTCTGAGAACTGCAGATTGGTGTAACGGACGTTCTCAACGAGCACGATCGGCGTCTTCGGATGCGCTTGCCGCAGGATCCGGAGAAACGGTTCAATGCGCTCCTGCGCTTCTCGAAGATCGAGATTCGGCAGGCTGTCGTAGACGTAGACCGCCGGGTCCGGTTCGGCGAGCAGCTTCGCAATTTCGGGTTCCGACTTGCCGTTGCCCGAGAATCCGAGATTCACGGTCGGGATTCCGAGCGCGCGGCCGATGATCGAGGGGTAAGCCATGCCGGGCCGCGATGCGCATCCGCCCTGCGTAATGGAACTCCCGTAAAAGAGCAGCGGGCGAACGCGCTTCGGATATGCGGGTGCAGGTTGCAGGCTGGCATCGGGCGGAACGCCGATTTCGAGCGATTCGACCCCATTGTAGAGCGGCAGATAGAGCATGTACTCGTGCGAACCGCCCGGCCATTTGTCGAACAGTATCTGCTCGTTGCTCACTTCCTTGGGCCTTCCGTTCGCGACCCAATGCCAGCCCTGCGGCAAGCTGACGTAGAGGTCCAGGCCGCTTACGCCAGTGGCAGGCATGTGAGGCAGCGAGAGCGACGCTTTGCGAAGCCGCCATCGGGCAGATATGGTGGGTGCATCCGTAACGAACCGGACAGCGATGCCTGCCGAATCCCTCGACAGGTCCCAGACGGGCTCGCGAACGATCGTTTGCGCGCGTGCCGGCAAGCGATCGAACGGGGCGGCGACATCGGTCCACGCCTGCCCCTCCACCGTGAACTGCCGTGCATCCAGCCAGCGCAGGCTGGCCGAAGGCTGTTGTCCGAGGCAGGGCATGACCAGAGTGCTGAAAATGACCAGTGCGTAGCGCATCGTACTAAGCAGTGTATGATGTGGAACTCAGCAATGCGCGCGCTCGTTGTTGAGGCGCCACGCTGCTTCGGCGCTCGCCGGGTATGGTAGACTTCTGCGGACTCTCGAATCGAATGTCCTCATTCACAATCGCTACGCAACCGTTCACACTTCAGATCAAGGGTCTGGACGCTGCTTCTTATAAGGTGTTCGTTCGAAGCTTCACGGGAGACGAGGGGATATCGAAGCTTTTCCGGTTCCGGCTTCAGGCAGATATCTATCCCCCCGCCAGCGCCGCGCAACTGCTGGGCCAGGAAGCTGTACTAAAGCTTGAAGTGCAGCCAGGCAATGTGCGCAAGTTCCTGGCGACAATCTGTTCCGTCGAGGAAGCCGGAGCGGATGAACACGACTGCGCGCGCTACGAGCTCGAACTCGTGCCCAGACTTTGGCCGCTGTACCAGACCGTCCGCTCGCGGGTGTTTGAGGACCTCAAACCGCTGGACATCATCCTCAAAGTCTTCACGGGAAGCGGCGTCAGAGTCATTGCGGATAGCTCGGCAGACGACCGTACCCGTCCGTATTGTGTGCAGTACTTCGAAAGCGATTTCGATTTTGTCGTCCGGCTTCTCGAGGAAGAAGGCTACATTTACCTGTACGGCGGCGATGACAAGGACCAGCCGACGTTTGCGATCAAACGCATGCCCTTTTCTTTCCCGGACCCCCTTTCGCTTACGTTCGATGAAAGGGGCGGCGGGCATGAGGAGCGGATCGGTTCGTGGCGGAACATACGGAGCGTGACCGCGACCACACTGACCGGGCGCGATCACTTTTTCCAGGCGCCCACACCCGTATTGGAGGGATCCGCTCGCGTGCCTGCATCCACTCCCGCGATTCCCGGCTGGGAGGCTATGGGCGCCAAGTGGCCGGCTTCGGTGGACCGGTACCCGGGGCAATGGGCACACCTTTTTGAACAGGTATCGATGACCGGCACGGTTAGCACGTCGACGGGCTACACAGAGTTCGGCGGCACGCGCCTATGGCACGAACTGCGGCAAGCTGCCGGATCGAGTTCATTGAATGCAGGGGCCAGCAACTGCCCGCATCTGGCTGCGGGCTCCGTGTTCGAACTGATGAATCATCCCGTCTCGGGGGGTAAGCACTTGGTCGTGTCGGTGCGCCACAAGGGCGCGCAGGCTCTGCAGCACAGCAGCCGTCACGATCACGGATTCGAGTACGAGAATGAGTTTACCTGCGTCCCGTACTCGGAGACGATGATGATGTACCTGCCGCCGCGCTCCACACGGAAGCCCGTCATTCACGGGTGCCAGACGGCGATTGTCGTGGGGGCGTCGGGCTCGGACGAGATCTGGACGGACAAATACGGGCGTGTGCAAGTGCAGTTCTGGTGGGACCGCGGAAGCACGCGCTCCTGCTGGGTTCGAGTCGCGACATCGTGGGCCGGCAGCGGGTGGGGAATTCAGCACGTGCCGCGCGTGGGGCAGGAAGTGGTTGTCACCTTCCTGGATGGCGATCCCGACAGGCCGCTCATCGTGGGTTCGGTATACAACCCGTCGCACATGCCTCCGTTCGGTCTGCCGCAGAACCAGACACAGAGCGGCATTCGGACGCGTAGCACGCCGGGCGGCAAGCCCGGTGAATCGAACGAGATCCGGTTTGAAGACGCCAAGGGCAAAGAAGAAATCTACATCCACGCCCAGAAGGACCGCACGGAGGTCGTCGAAAATGATGCTGAGCGGACCGTGGGCCATGATTGCCGTACCCAGGTCAACAACGACCGGTTCGATCTTGTCGTCGGCGATTCTCACGCGATCACCGGCGGCGAAAAGCGTGAAGCAGTAGTCCGCGACCTGAGCCTCACCGTTGGCGGGGACGGGATGATCGCCGTCGCCGGCAAGGCAGATGACCCATTCACGGGTGGCAAGCTCGGCATAGCGGCAAGGAACGAGATTCACCTGAAAGCACCCAAGATCGTGATCGAAGCCGACAATATCTCGATTCGAACCACGGAAAGCGGCCGCGAGTTCATCCATCTCGAAAAGGGGAGCGGCATCACGATCGACAGTAAGGGCGACAAGGTCTGGATTAACACTGGGGGGGCGGGCTCGCCCGAGGACGGCTGCTTCAAAGAAACGGTGCCGCAGCCGGAACAACCCTTCCCGGCCCCTGATCCGGCCCCTGATAACGATGCTTACGAGGATGACCCGTGCCATCTGAAGAACTGATGCCCGCAGATAACGGGGATTCCCGCCGCGAGTTGGAACTCGCATCCGGACGCAGCGTGGTCTGCCGCTCAGTCACGGAATCGTGCGACGAGGTGACCATCCGCGGGCCGGCCGGAGAAGTGCTGCTCGAGGTGGCGCTGACACCTGCAGGTCCGATCCTGCGATTTCACGCCGCCCAGGTCCAACTGGATTGTAAGGGCAGCTTTCAGGTCCGGTGCGAGAGCTTCGAGGTGCATACGGGCGGAAATATCGTGCAGCAGGCCGGTGGCGACCTGATCCAGACCGCAGGCGGAGATGTGCGGGTTGAGTCGACGGAAATGAGTCTCGAGGCTCGCCGCGGTAACGTGGATGTTCGCGCGAACGACGATGTGAACCTGAACGGCGAGCGGGTTCGCCTGAACTGTTAAGGACGGGCCGCGATGGACTTCAGGAACACCACTACAGCGCCAGCCTCGCATCTCAAGACCACTTTCGGCAAAGAGCACATGCTGGCCGCCGTGATCGCGCGACCTACGTTTCGCGTCGAGGGCGGCCAACTCGTGCCCACTCCCGATTTCGAGTGGCCGGCGCGCGAGCCCGCGAACAATCCGGAAGACGCAATGCCGCCCGATATGCCGTTCCTGACTGGCGGGATCGATGTTCTGGTGATGGGCAGTTTGTGGCAGCCCAACGCGTGGCCGGGCCTGGAACTGACGGCGGAGATTCGCATCGGACAGCGCTACCTGCGGCGAATCACAGCCATCGGCAACCGCCGCTGGGTGCGCCAGAACGGATGGCTGGTTCCTGGCGATCCAGAGCCCTTCGTTTCGATGCCGCTCTCCTACGAAAATGCGTTCGGCGGCCAGGCGGAAACGGACCAAGGGGCATTTGCGTGGCCGGCGAATCCGTCGGGCAAGGGCTTCTATCTCACGCCCGAGCGGGCCGAAGGGCAACCCCTGCCGAACTTGGAAGATCCCGATCACCGGATCACCACGACTGAGGACCGGCCGGAGCCGATGGCTACCGGGCCTTATCCGGAAGGAGCGTCATTGCGGGTCGAGAATGCGCTCGAACTGGACCTCGAGTCTGACAATCCGGGCATCAAGCGCATCACTCCCCTCGCGTTCAATCGCGCGCACCCGCGCATGATTCTGGCGCCGGCGAACACGCCGCAGCCGGGTGAACTGGTCGAGGTCACTCATGCGAGCCCGCACGGCCCGCTGCAATTCCCGATCCCTGAACAAGCGTTTCATGCCGAGGTCAGCCTTGAAAACAGGCGTTACGCTTTCCCGCTGCACGTGGATCTGATCGCCATGCTGCTCGACGAACAGCGTGTCGTTCTGGGCTACCGCGTAGTGTTCAAGTACAGGCTCGTAAAAGGTGACCGCCGCAGCGTCACGCTTCAACCTGGACCGGTGCCGGAGGTAGCGAGTGCCTGACAGGCTTGGGGAGGTTGCGTTCGGCATGCCGGATGGCGAGCGCCGGATTGGTCTGGTGCTGAAACGCACGTACACGTTTCAGGATGGCGGCGGCTGCGATGTTGTGGACGGCGATCAGCAGGAGCCGATCTGCTTTGCGGAGTTGGCGTACGAGGAACTCGATCCGCCGCGGGTCTCTCCCGTGCAGGTGGACAACGATCTTTTCGCGTTTCGCCGGAAGACCGATATAGTTGTTCAAGCCAACGCCTACACCTATGTGAACGACGTCTCCATGACTCACGTATCAGTGCGGGTCGGAACGTTCAAGCGCACGATACGGGTCTATGGTGAACGCCGGCTGATCAGGGGAATCTCCGGCAAACTGCTTTTCGATCTGCCGGAGCCGTTCGACTCCATTCCGGTCCGCTACGATCGCGCGTACGGTGGCGTGGACGTGACGGCGCTACGTCGGCGGCCGGCCCCCCTCATGCTCCGTGAACTGGCGGAAGCGATGCCGCAGCTTCCCATCGCGACCGACACACCGTTCCACTATGCGCGTAATCCCTGCGGGCGCGGCTTTCTGATCGAAGACGATGAGGAGAGCCTGGCCGCGGTTGAAGTCCCGAATCTCGAGTTCCCGTTCGACCCGATCACGCCGGAACGGCTCGCCGTGGGCTCGGTACACGGGTGGGTAGATGCGCCGCTACCCGCTTGTATGGACTGGCAGAGCGCCGGATGGTTTCCCCGCTTCGCATACCTCGGATGCGCGTTGTTTCCTCCGGATTACAAAGGTCCAGTACCCGAAACCGAGCTGGGCTGGGCAGCCCCAGACCTGGCAGACATCCAGCCGGTCATCTCCCATCCCGAGGAGATGTGCCGGATGGAGTTCATGCAGGGCGCCTCCGCCGGCATGTGCCTTGATTACGTGAGCCCCGGCGAACTGGTGGAGCTTCGGAACCTCCACCCGATATACCCGTTCTGCACGTTCCGCCTGCCGGACGAGGTTCCGCGAGTGCTCATGCAACCGGGTGGGGGAAATTGCATCGCGCTGGAACCGCATCTCAACGCGATCGTGATCCGCCCAGAGGAGGACCAGGTGGTTATGATCTGGTGTGCGAGCGCGCCCGTTGAGGCGACGTTCCGGTCCGACAACATTGAAGACCTTCGCCGCGAAGTCTCCTGGCTCGCTGAAGGGAGTCCACGCTGATGGCGCTTCCGTCCAACGCGCACCTCATCTGGCACCCGTTCCTCGGTATCTGCCGGCACGACTACCTCAGCCCGTTGATGACACCCGCCCCGTGGTTCTTCATCGACTTCGGCGTTGTACACGGGACTACCGGCCTGTTCGCGTGGCCGACAGCCAAGTTTCCCTATCCCCCGGCGCGAAGATCGGACCACGGAGAGATTCTGGACATGGGCGTTCCCATGGAAGGCCGGGGTACCGACGCAAGCCTAATGGTGCCGCACGTCCCGGTGCCGCCGAACTTCAACTGGCTGCTGCTGCTGATCATCCTGTTCGGGTCTTCCAAGATCATCATGGGGAGCAACAAGACCCGGATCTGGTGCAAGGGGCTATCGGGGCTCACGGGTGAGGCAGAACAGGCGGTTG
>DATMXS010000424.1:0-10852 GCA_035561355.1 Bryobacteraceae bacterium
CACGGGCTCGACCGGCTTCGGTGCCCGCCACTGGCCGATTTTTCTAGAGGCCCAATAGATAGACCCGAGCGGCACAATTCCCGCCAGCCGCACGCGCGAGATTGCCGTCATCCCCGCCGCTGCCATGCAGCCGCATTCGGAACACACCGGCTTGCCGCCAAACTGGCAGGGACCGATGCGGGTCTCGAGGTCGGCAGAAACGCATGTCGTCACATTCGCGAACACGCATTCACCCGGCGACTTCGGCGTGCGCGCGTACCCATCAAGAACCTGATCCGGCATATGAAGCTTCGGATACTCGTTACGGAGTCCCGCGATGTCGCGGATCACAAAGGCACGGTCCCCAGCCGTCAGCCGCTCGGGCGTATCCTCACCCTCCTGGGGAGTGTAGAGGCTGAACCAGATGCGCCGCACTTCTGGCCGGGCTGACCAGAACTCCGAGAATTCGCGGAGGTACCCGGGCCGGCACTGCTGGCGCGTGACGGTGCAGTGGACAATCACCTTGTGCCCGGCGATATGTTTGAGGATGCGGTCGTAAGTGGCGGGTGCGCGGCGGCGATCGTGTTCCGGCTGGAGGCCGTCAATGGACACGACGCAGTACACGTGCGGCAAGGCCGCCCAATCCATGGGAATGGGCCGTACGGCGCTCGTAACCACCTGCGTCTCGACGCCCATCGCATTGAATTTTGGAAGCACTTCGCTCAGCTCGCGGTAGCGCACCAGCGGCTCTCCGCCGATGAGCGAAACGTGGAGCGGGTGAAATTCTTCCACAAGGGCAAGCATCCGGTGCACGAGTTCCGGTCCGCGGTAATCACTTAACTGGCGAAGAGTAACGCCGCCCTCCAAGTGCTCTGGTGCGTAGGCATAACAGCCCGGACACCGGAGCGGACATTCCTTCGTAACCTCAATGGATAGAAACGGCCGGTAGCCGCGGAGAATCAGACCCCAAGCAGGTAGAATGTCACTAGCCCTCATCCATATGCCCCTTTGCGCGCGCCGATTGCGTCGTCCGGCTTCCCAGGGCCCCAGTACCACTACTTCAACACGCGCCCAAGGCACACGCTATAGACAGCATACAAGACCACAGGGGTGGAATCGGATTCAGGAAGTAAATCAGATCAGTAGGTGGCGGTTCCATTTGACCGCCACCTTGTCCGGAATTTAGATGGTCATGGCGAGATAGCCGCCGTCCACACGCAGAATCGTGCCGGTGACGAACGATGCGGCCTTCGGAGACGCGAGATAAACCGCCGCGCCGACAAGTTCCTCAGCGTCGCCGAAGCGGTTCATCGGCGTGTGGCGCATGATGCTTTCCACCCTGTCGTCGGTGAGTAGTTTGCGGTTTTGCTCAGCGGGGAAGAAACCCGGAAGGATCGCGTTTACACGGACGTTCGCAGGCGCGAACTCGCGCGCGAGGAACATGGTGATCTGATTGACGCCGGCCTTTGTGACGCTGTAAGTGAACACCTTCGAGAGCGGCGGACCTGACGATGCGGAAGAGATGTTGATGATCGAGCCGCCCTGGCCCGCATTCACCATATGCTTGCCAAACACCTGGCAGGCAAGAAAGACGCTCTTGAGGTTTACGTCCAGGATGCGCTGCCATTCGTCTTCACTGATGTCGAAGAATGGCGTACCGGAATTGATACCGGCTGCATTGAGGACGATATCGACACGGCCCAGGTCGGCGAGGGTGCTCTGAAGAGCGCGCTCGAGATCGGGTTTCGAAGCGGCGTTTGCGGCAACGCCGATGGCCCGGCGGCCGAGCCCGCGGATCTCTTTGGCGCGTGCTTCGGCGGCCTCAGGATTCAGATCGACAACGGCGACGTCAGCGCCCGCGGCGGCAAAGCCCTTAGCGATCGCGCCAGCGAGGACGCCGCCCGCGCCGATGGCCACTGCCACCTTGCCCTGTAGGGAAAACATTTCTGGAGTGCTCATAAGAATCTTTTGTTTTACCACGCAGGGCACGGCCGAAGGCGGCGCGATGAAGGCAGGGGCGAATGGCTGATGTGACGGAAGGGGACTGGTTGTGGAAAGAACTACACACTCCACAGGTGGCGAGGTGCGGCGCGTCGCTGTTGAGCCGAGACCAAATGCCTCAGCCTTGGCCCTGTGCCGACCCACCTCGCACGCATCGTAAGTACTTGATCAGTCTCGACCGCCGACACTGGGCGGCGATGAAAGCATCGAGAGAAAGAGGCTCAAGACCACGAGAAAAGCGAGAATACCTGCAACGAACATGTACGACCCCCGCAACCTTCGCAGCACGCAAGTGGCCGCTCAATAACCGCGGGGCCGCACTTACTGGGCTCCGCGCTGACGCAGCATCGTTTTTACGGTGTGGAACATGACGTAGAGATCGAGCGACATGCACATGTGCTTGATGTAGTAGAGGTCGTACTCGAGTTTAGTGACCGTCTCCTCGATGGTATCGCCGTACTTGTGATTGATCTGCGCCCAACCGGTGATGCCGGGCTTGACGGAGTGGCGCTGAGGGTAATAGGGGATCTTCTCTGAGAGGATGCGGACAAATTCCGGACGCTCGGGCCGCGGCCCGACGATGGACATGTCGCCGCGAAGGACGTTCCAGAGTTGCGGCAGTTCGTCGACACGGAGCTTGCGGATCCATTTACCGACCATCGTGATCCGAGGGTCGTCTTTGGTGGCCCAGACCGCGCCGGTACCGGCCTCGGCATCCAACCGCATGGACCTGAACTTATACAGCGTGAACGGTTTGCCGCTCAGCCCGACGCGCACCTGCCGGAACAGCGCCGGCCCTTTCGACGTGAGCCTTACCGCGACGGCCGCCAGGATCATGACGGGCAGCGCAATGATGAACCCGAATAGCGCGAGCGGAAAACTGTAGCAGGTCTGAAGAGCAAGGTTCGCGGGGCGCGGCCCCAGTTCTCCGGAGAAGATCAGTTGGGACGGCCGCAGTTCCTTGGTGCAGATGCGGCCGCAGACGGTTTCGTACGCTGCGCCTGCTTCTTCGATCATGATGCCGGAGAAACGCAGGTCGAGGAGGTCCTGAACGGGCATCCGGTCGCGGCGCTCGGTCATCCCGATGATGATCCGGTCGGGAGATGCCTCCTCGGCGATACGGCGCAGGTCCTTGACTCCTCCGAGCACGGGTGCGGCGTGCAGCATCTCTCCCGGCTGGGACGCGTCATCGAGGTAGCCGAGGTTGAGCCAGCCGATCTCGGGGTGCTGCGGCAAATACTCGGCAATATCGCGAACTACGGCATTCCGGCCCAGAAACAGGATCCGCTGGAGGCCGACTTGGGCGAGAAAAACGGCGTCATAAAGCACCCGCCACGCCCCAAGCGCAACCAGGGCCATACCGCTGCCCGTGATCATGACCCAGCGCGGAATTACCCAGTTTTGGTTGAGGTAAGCGATGAATGCCTGGACAAGAAACGCGAAGCCGATCGCCTGGGCGATCTCGAGCAAAAGCCCGATCTTGGAAACCGTCTGGAACTCACTGTAGAGATCGAGAAAATGGAGCCCCAGGATGATGCTGCCGCACACCAGGAGGATACGGCCGAGCCCACCTTCATCGAGCAGGAAGATCAGCGGATCCACCTGGAGCAACCAGTAGGTCGCCAGGCAGTAGCAGCACGTCAGGATGAGCAACTCGGAGACGATCAGCACAAAAATGCTGGTCGGCACAGAGACGCGAAAGACTCGCACCATGGGCTAAGCTTCCCGAAATCCCAGTGACATCCAAATGCCGGTCCCATCGGGGCCGCGCAGCAAGCGAGGGTCCCGGTAAGCACAACGACCGCGGGACCCCTTCAGAATAGCGCGCCCATTGCGGGCAGCGCATCAGCGTAGCACGGGTACTACTCGGCCGGCAGGGCCACCACAGAACCCGCTGCAGGCCGAACGACTTCCCGGGCGGCCGTATCCCCGAACGTAGCCATCAGGAATAGGCCAAGGCAGGAAAGCCCGGCGACGAAGATGACAGCGTTCAGCGGCTTGTCGTATCGGAGGTGCATGAAGTAAAGCGCCACCAGCGAGGCCTTTCCGGTCGCTATGGTGAGCGCCACGACGACGTTGACCACAGGAGACCCGAAGTTAATGCCTGCGGCGCCGACCGTTATGGCCGTGAACACCAGCAGCGCGCCGAGAATGATACCGTACGTCTTTGCAGGAACGATGTGTGCGTGCGCTTCCATGTGGTTAGCCTCCATTAGCTGATGAGGTACAGCAGCGGGAACAGGTAGATCCAGATGAGATCCACCAGGTGCCAGTAAAGTCCCACAAAGTCCACGGGCGTGTACCATTTGGTGGAGAAATCGCCCCGTATTGCGCGCCGCAGAATCCATCCCATGGCGCCCATGCCGCCCAGGATGTGAATGCCGTGCAGCCCCGTCATCATGAAATAGAAACTAAAAAAGATGTTCTGGCCTTCCGGTCCGCCATCCTTATTGGAAAAGAACCTGCCGGGAAGCAGCCCGTCGTGAAACTTGTGCGAGTACTCCACGTACTTCACACCCAGGAACGCCGCGGCGAGGACCAGCGTGAAGGTCAGGAACAGGATCAACCGCTTCCGGTTACCGGTCTGCGCGCTGTGGACGGCCATAACCATGGTGAAGCTCGAGACCAGTAGAACAACCGTGTTCACCACTCCGAGCGTCCGGTCCAGGTGGTGATGGGCGTGCATGAACGCCTCGGGGTGCAGCGACTGCATGATGCCGTATCCGACAAACAAGCCGCCGAATAGCAGGAGCTCCGTAACGAGGAACAGCCACATGCCGATCTTGGCGGCATCAAGTTGCTGCTCCGGCGTCGAGAAATGGTGCTGCAGGCCAGGTTGGTGCGGGTGCTCGACGGCGGTGCTCATTTCACCTCTCCTGATGCGATAGCGGCGGCATAGTCATACGGGCCGCGGGTGATGACCGGAGTGCTCTCGAAGTTGTGCGTAATCGGCGGCGAGGAGGCCTTCCACTCCAGCCCGAGTGCTCCCCACGGATTCGCAGGCGCACCGGCCGGACGCCTCAGCGTGGCGACGAGGTAAATGGCCATGATGAGGAAGCCCAGGCCGAGGATCCACGAACCAATGGTGGATGCAACGTGCAGCGGCTGGAACTGCGGCAGGTAATTGAAGTAGCGGCGCGGCATGCCGCGGCTGCCCATGATGAACTGCGGCAGAAACGTCGTGTTGAACCCGACGAAGACGAGCAGCGCGGAAACACGCGCCCACTTCTCCGAGTACATGCGGCCGAACATTTTCGGCCACCAGAAATGCAGTCCCGCAAGGAACGCCATCACCGTCCCACCCATCATTACGTAGTGGAAGTGCGCCACGATGAAATAGGTGTCGTGCAGGTGCACGTCGGTGGCGAGTGCGCCGAGGAAGAGGCCGGTCAGTCCGCCGATTGCGAACAGAAGCAGGAACGCGATCACGTAGAGCATCGGCGCCTCGAGCGTGATGGAGCCGCGGTACATCGTCGCGAGCCAGTTGAACACCTTGATGCCCGAAGGAATCGCGACCATGAACGTCAGGAATGAGAACATCGCCGCTGCCAGCGAGGACTGCCCGCTGACAAACATGTGGTGCCCCCAAACGAAAAAGCTGACTCCCGCGATTGCGACGCTCGACCACGCAATGGCCTTGTACCCGAAGATGGTTTTCCGCGAAAAGACCGGGATCACCTCCGAGATGATCGCCATCCCCGGCAGGATCATGATGTACACCGCCGGGTGCGAATAGAACCAGAAGAAGTGCTGGAAAAGGAGCGGGTCGCCGCCCTTCTTCGCATCGAAGATGCCGATATCGAATAGGCGTTCCATGCCGAGCAGCACCAGCGTGATCCCGAGCACAGGCGTCGCCAGCAACTGGATGATGCTGGTGGCGTACATGCCCCATGCAAAGAGCGGCATCTGGAACCAGCCCATGCCCGGGGCGCGCAACTTGTGGATAGTCGCGATGAAGTTGATGCCCGTGAACACACTCGAGAAGCCGAGCACGAAGACGGCAAGCACCATGAGACTCACCGGCCCCTGTGTCGATGAGCTGTAGGGCGTGTAGAAAGTCCAGCCCGTATCGACGCCACCTGTCACCATAGCGGTGAGCCCCAGGATCGCGCCGACCAGGTACACCCAGTAGCTCGCAAGGTTCAGGCGCGGGAACGCTACGTCCTTCGCCCCCAGCATCAGCGGCAGCAGGAAGTTGCCGAGCGCTGCCGGGATGGACGGGATGATGAACAGAAACGTCATCACGGCACCGTGCAGCGTAAACGCTTTGTTGTACTGGTCCGCGCTCATGATAGTCTTCGCCGGCGTGAGCAGTTCGAGACGGAGCGCCAGCGCGAAGATGCCACCGAGCAGGAATGCCGTAAGGATCGACCACAGGTACATAATGCCGATGCGCTTGTGGTCAACCGTGAAGAGCCAGCTCTTGATACCGCGCCCGTCATTCAAGTAGTGGACCGGCGCCGCCGTGGGGGCTTCAGATGCGATTGGCATGGCTACTTCTGCTCCTTGATGAATTCGACCAGGGCCTGAATTTCGCGCTCGCGCAGCACGCCCTGGAACGTCGGCATGATGCCTTCGAATCCGGCGACGAGCTTCGATTGCGGCAGCAGGATGGACTCGCGGATGTAGTTCTCGTCGGCGGTGACAGTTGCGCCGCCCGAGAGCGGCACCGGGTGACCGAAGACGCCTTTGAAACTGGGCCCGTCGCGCCGGGTGCCGTCGAGCGAATGGCACGTTTCGCAGCCGCGGCTCGAATACAGCATCTTGCCGAACTCTGCGAGCGGCATATTCTTTCCCGCATCGCCGCCGGTTTCGAGCCACTCCTCGTACTTCTTCTGGTCCTCCACGTGGACCTTCGCCAGCATGTCCGAGTGGCCGCGCCCGCAGTACTCGGTGCAGAACAACTGGTGGACCCCGGCTTCCTGCGGCTCAAACCACAGTTGGGTATACTTCCCGGGCAGAACATCCTGCTTCACACGCATAGTGGGCAGGAAGAAGCTGTGGATCACATCCTCTGAGATCATCACGAACTTCACGGGCTTGTTCGCCGGAAGGTGCAATTCGTTCAGCGTGCGGACGCCGTTCGGGTACTCGAACTCCCAGACCCACTTCTTGGCCGTCACCTTGATTTCGAGCGCGTCGGCCGGACTCACCGCTGCGTCCATGTAGGTCTGGAACGCCCAGAAAAAGATGCCGACGAGCAGGATGGTCGGGATTACACTCCACACGATTTCGAGCTTTGTGTTGTGCGTGATGTTCGGCGTCACCTCTCCCGCGCGGCGCCGGCGAAACTTCACGACCGAATACACCAGAAGGCCGGCGATCAGCGCGAAGAAGAACACGCTTAGCCACACCAGGAACATGTAGAGCGTATCGACGCGCCCGGCGTACTCCGAGCCGGCGCTCGGCATCAGGATGGAGCGCAACCACTCATTCATACGGCTAACCTCTCGCGGCGCCAGTAGCGGAACAGCATGACCCCGATCACGAGCATTGCCGCCACTCCGCCGGCGCGCATGAAGTTCGTGGCGAACAGCACGTAGGAGCGGGCCTGCGGATCGTAATGGAAGCAATAGAGCAGAACGCGGTCGATCGAGAACGCGGCGAACTTCTCCTTCGCGGCCTCTACCAGCGCCAGGCGAACGTCACGCGGGCTGTACTTGATGCCATACAGGTAGCGCGACACCTTACCCTCAGGCGTGAGCACCATCAGCGCGGCGGCGTGCGCATACTGCTGCGTCTTGTCGTCCCAGCGGTAATTGAAGCCGACCTGCCGGGCGAGCTTCTTCACGTTCCCGTCGCGGTCGGTCAGGAAGTGCCAGCCCTTCGTATCGCGGCCATAGCTTGTGAGGTACGCCGCCCGCTTCTGCTGTGCCAGTTGGAAGGTGTCTGCGGGATCGATGCTGATGGTAACAACCTCAAACTCCTTGCCCGGCGTCCAAGCAAGTTCCCGAAGCGCTTCCGTCTGCCCGTTCAGCACGAGCGTACAGAGCATCGGGCACGAGTAATACACCAGGTTCAGCAGCACCGGACGGCCACTCGCGAAGTAGTGCTTCAGAACAACCGGATAGCCGTTTTCCGCCGTGAACGTCAGATCGAGATCGACCTTCTGCCCCAACTTCTCCACGATCCCGACGCCTTCCAGTTCGTCCGGCAACTGCGTCTGAGCAGGAAGCGAAGCCGCGCCGCCGAAAGCGAACAGCGCTGCGGCGAGCAACGCTCTGCATTTACTTGCCATCGCTACGCTCCTTGACAACCAGTTCCATGGCGCGCTCGATCGGCAGGCGCACAGTCCCCTTCGCCCGATCGATGTAGCGGTACTGCGTGAGGTCCGCCTCCTCACGCGCGCGCAGCACTTTGAGGTCCTGCGACACCGGTTCGAGTTGCTTCACGAAGACCTGCTGCTCGTGAACAGTGTCGTAATACCACTGCACTCCGAGGATGATCGCGGCGAGCACCACGAACAGCGCGACACCCGCCACCGCGATGTATCTGACTTTCGGCTCGCCGGAATCGAATCCCGTGTGCTCGTGCGTCGTCACGTGCGGTGTGTCATGCATTGGCGTGCTCCAGAGAGTCCGTGAACCGAAGATCGCCGATAGGCGCCACAGCATCCCGCCTCGTCCGCGACCAGAAGGCCAGCCCGAAGGCGCCGCCGATCGCGAGGAAAGCCGCAGCGTCCATCCAGTGCGGGCGTGCGCCCTCGCGGTGCAGCACCGGCATCACGATCCAGTAGAGATCGACGTAGTGCATCACCAGCATCCACGCTGCCGCTGCTGCCAGCAGGCCCAGGCGGCGCTTGGCTGCGCGCGAGATCAGGATCAGGAACGGGGCAACGAAATTGCCGAACAGCAGAACTGCCGCGACGCCTCGCCAACTGCCCGTGAGTCTGTGCTGGAACCACACGGTCTCTTCGGGAAGGTTCGCGTACCAGATCAGCAGGTATTGCGAGAACGCGATGTACGCCCAGAACACGGTGAGCGCGAAGATCCACTTTCCGATGTCGTGGTAATGCGCCATTGTCACGGAACTGCGCAGCGTGCCGGCCTGGCGCAGCCCGATCAGGATCAGGGCCAGCGCGGCCATTGCCGCCAGTGCGCCGCCCGAATACACGTACACGCCGAAGATCGTCGAGTACCAGTGCGGTTCGAGCGACATCAGCCAGTCGAACGACGCCAGGGCAACGGTGATCATGGCGAGGATTGTTCCGGGTGCGCTCCACCGCGCGGCCGCTTTCGTGAGTTCGAGTGAGCCGCCGTCCTCGTCCTGCCGCACGGATAGGCTGCGCAGCTTCAGAGCCAGCAGGCTCCACACCGCGAAGTAAACGGCAGCGCGGATCAGGAAGAACGGTTCGTTCAGCCAGGGCGCCTTCCCTTGCAGGAGCGCATCGTGCGCGACCACATCAGCGTGGGTCCACTCGTACAACTCGTGGAGGCTGAATGCGACCGGCAGGAACAGCAGCGCACCCACGGGAATCGCAGCAGCGAGGTTCTCCTTGATGCGCCGTGTCGCGACGCTCCAGGTCGCGCCCGTCAGGTGCCCGATCATGATGAAGAACAGTGCGCCCATCGAGAGCGTCACCGCCCAGGCGAGGCTGACGAGCCAGGAGAACGCGAATTGACGGTGATCCAGCGCGTAGCCGGCTGCGGACGCCGCAAGACCAATCACCGTCGCCCCCGCAAGCACGTTGCGCACCTTCCGATACGCGGGCTCTCCCACGCGATGCGAATCCACCAGGGTCTGGAACGATGGGCGGCTCATCGAATTTCGCTCCTCAATTCCGGCGGGACGTCAGCCAGCGTGCCTGCCGCCGCCCGCTGCAGCGCCCGGACATAAGCGATGACGGCCCAGCGGTCGCGGCCGGACACCTGAAACCTGTACGCCGGCATGGTGCGCTTGCCGTTTGTGATGACCTCGTAGATTTGTTCGTCCGTAAGATCGTGGATGCGCTGCTCGGTCAGGTTCGTCGCTAGCCAGGCGCCGCGCGCGGCGACAATTCCCTGCCCCGAACCGGCGCGGTCGTGGCATGCAGCGCAGTAGATATCGAAGCGCTCCTGCCCGCGGCGGACCAGTTCCATCGTCAGCGCCGGCCGCGGCTCGGAAGCTTCTGTATAGAGTTCGCGCGAGACCGTGCCTGCGACGGGACGGCGCGATGCGCGCCCATCCGCGAAGAAGCCGCTCTCGTCCTGCGGCTGATACTTCGCCTGGCGCTTCATATCGGAAAACACCTCCACCGGCGGCCGGCGCGACGTGGAACTGCACCCGGCAAGCGCGAGGACTGCGACAGTCAGGGCAACGTACTTCATTCGCCAATCACCTCCGCGTTCCTGCCGCCGAGCGCCTCCAGAACATCCACCGCGCGCTCAGGCTGAAAGTCGTCGCCCTCCGATTCGATCGCGAGCAGGAACGCGTCGTCGGTGACTGCGGCAAAACGCGAGTGCTGGAAAATCGGGTGATAGAAACGCGGCAGACCGTTGAAGCCCAGCATCCCGAACACCGCTCCGAACGCGGCGAACAGGACCGTGAGTTCGAACGTGATCGGAATCGAGAACTCGATCGCGAAAAGCGGCTTGCCTCCGATCACGAGCGGATAGGCCACCGTGCCCGTCCACCATTGCAGCATCAGCGCGGCCGAGAGCCCCATCAGCCCCATGCCAAAGACGATGAAACCGAGCCGTGAACGCCTCGCGCCCATCGCCTCGTCGATGCCGTGAATCGGGAACGGCGAGTAGGCGTCGAGTTTCGTGTACCCGGCCTTGCGTACCGAGCGCGCGGCCCGCACCAAAGCTTCGGCGGAATTGAACTCCGCTACCACGCCGTAGACCGCCCCTTCAGGTTGCGGCGCCGCGGCGGCTGAGCCGGAATGGCTGAC
>DATMXS010000425.1:0-4272 GCA_035561355.1 Bryobacteraceae bacterium
AGTAGCGCGAGCGCTCGCCTCATTGACAGGCTCCGAGGATCAGGTTCGGAAGCCCGTGCGCGATGATGGTCACAAAGAAAAACACGCTAAGGAGCAGACCGCCCGCGGCCAGGAAGCGGCTCCGCGGAATGACCCCGGCGCTCTCCTCCGGCCACTCGGCGCCTGTGTCCCGCCACCCTCGCAGCGAAAGGAGCGCGCCTGCTGCAACAGCGGCGAGTGCCACCAGCGTGGTCGCGAGCATCGGCCAATTCGCTCCCGCGGCGCAGGCCCAAGGCACCAGGGCGAAGTTCAGCTCGAGCAGTGCCAGCCACACCACTGGCCCGATGAGCACTCCCACCCAGAGCGACAGCAACCCGCGTTTTTCCGAGAAATAGCGTTCCGCCTCTGCGCGCGCCATCACAACCTCCAACTCTGAAGCGCGTACGGCATCAGGTACACGACGACGTAAAGGGGCACCCAGATCGCCACCGCGAAATACCATGTGAGGCTGTCGAAATCGACACCGCCTCGCTGTTTATCGCCGAAGCGCCCGGCGTAGATGATTGCAAGGAGCACGAGCGTGATGAGCATTGCGCCGACGAAATCCACCGTGTGCAGCCCGAGGATGATCCAGACCACCGAGCCGTATGCACTCGCAGTCCAATCGAAGTTGAACGAGCGCCATTCGATGATTCGGAGCACCAAGGCGATCCCGGCAAGCGAGATGTTGAGGAGAAGATTCCGCCGGACGGCGCGGACGTCGTTCCGTATGGCCGCTTCCGTCGCGAAGTACGCTGGTATGCAACTCAGAATCAGCAGGCCCAGTTCGACCGTCGGCAGCACCAGCCCCGGAAAACTGATCCCGGGCGGCGGCCACGAGTCCATGCTCAAGCGGACGTAGAAATAGGTCGCGATGAGCAGGCCGAACATGGTCGATTCGATCATTACAATGCCAATGGCGGCCCAGAAGAGCGTCGGGCGCGCTTTGAATGCGATCGGCGGGAGGCCCGAAACATCGAGGGCGGGACGACCGTTCACGATGGCTTCTCCTGTTCCTCAAGCAATAGGTGCTCGCGGGGCCAGAACCAGCCGGTGAGCGCCAGGATGGTCAGCACAAACCCTGGCACCAGCCACCACGGATTGAATACCGAACCCACGAAGCCGACGGTGACCGCAAGCGCAGTGACGAACGGCCAGATCGTCGGCCCCGGCAGCATATGGCGGTGATCCGGTTTTGCGTCCATCAGGTTCGTGATGAGCACTTCGCGCCTGTCGCGGTGGAGGCCAGTGACAACAGGATCGTCCGGCTTCGCTGCCCACTTCGCGTACCGGCCGCGGATGACGGGTAAATTCGCGAAGTTATAGTTCGGCGGTGGTGACGCCGTCGCCCACTCCAGGGAATCCCCGCCCCACGGATCATCGGCGGCCCGGAGACCTCGCCTAAGGCTCCATGCGACGTTCGCGAGAAATACCAGTCCGCCCAGTGCGATCACCAGAGCGCCGACTGTCGCAAGCTGATTCAGTCCCTGCCAACCGGTCTCGGGACGGTAAGTATATACGCGGCGCGGCATGCCGTGCAGTCCCAGGATGTGCATCGGGAAGAACGTCAAGTGAAAGCCGATGAACACGAGCAGGAAATTCAGCTTGCCTGCGCGATCATTCAGCATACGGCCGGTCATTTTCGGAAACCAGTGATAGATCCCGCCGAGCAGAGGGAAGACAGCGCCGCCGATCAGCACGTAATGGAAGTGGGCGACGATGAAGAACGTGTCGTGGACTTGAAGATCGAGCGGCACGGATGCGATCTGGACGCCCGTCAGACCGCCGAGCACGAATGTCACGATGAACCCGAGCACGAACAGCATCGGCGTGTTCAGGGAAAAACGCCCGCCCCACAGCGAAGCGATCCAGCAGAAGATCTGAACGCCGCTCGGAATGGCGATCATCATACTGGCCGCGGTGAAGTAGCTTTCGCCCAGTTGCGGTAGCCCGGTCGCAAACATGTGATGCACCCACAGGCCGAAGCCGATGAACCCGGTGGCGACGAGCGAGAGCACCAGCGCCAGGTAGCCGAAGATCGGCCGTTTTGTGTGGGCGACGATGAGTGCGGACACAATCCCGGTGGCGGGGACGAAAATAATGTAGACCTCGGGGTGACCGAAGAACCAGAAGAGGTGCTGCCACAGCAGCGGGTCGCCTCCCTCGAACGGATTGAAGAAGTGGCTGCCCACCAGCCGATCAGCGATCAGCATCGTGCTCGAAATCATGATGGCGGGCATGGCGAAGATCACCATGAAGGACTGCACCAGCATCGCCCAGACGAAGAGCGGCATGCGGTTGAGGGACATGCCCGGCGCGCGCATCTTAAAGATCGTCGCAACCAGCTCGACGGCTACAGCCAAGGCGGAAAGCTCGGTGAACGTGATCATCTGGGCCCAGAAATCGACGCGCTTGCCGGGTGAAAAGGACGGCCCCGACAGCGGCGTGTAGGCGAACCAGCCGGCGTCGGCGCCCGTGTTCGTCATGAATCCGGCATACAGGAAGATGCCGCCGAACACGTACATCCAGTAGCCGAACGCGTTGAGCCGCGGGAAGGCGACATTGCGCGTTCCGACCATCAGCGGGACCAGATAGATGCCCAGGCCCTCCATCACCGGCACGGCGAACAGGAACATCATCGTGGTGCCGTGCATGGTGAAGACCTGGTTGTAGAGGTCGGGGTTCAGCAGCGTGTTCTCGGGGCTTGCGAGTTGCAGGCGCATGAAGAGCGCCTCGATGCCGCCCGCGATCAGGAAGATGAAAGCAGTGACGATGTATCTCAGCCCAATGGCTTGGTGAGTCGTGTAGCTGAACCAGCCGCGCAGTCCCGGCGGATGCCGCCAGGAGGCATCGAGTTCGCGCAGGTCCGAATCGTCCGTGGCGGTTGGCTGTGCTCGCTCCTGTGTGCTCATTTCAGGCTCTCCAGGTAAGCCAGCAGAGGCTGCAAGTCGTCCGGGGCAAGGCTGATCGGCGGCATGCGGTTGCCCGGCTTTACCCTCTGCGAATCGGTGACCCAGCCAGCGAGGTGGCCGGTCGTATTCGGCAGCGTTCCGGCTCCGATCGTGCGGCGGCTGCCGATGTGCGTCAGGTCCGGAGCGACCTGGCCGAATGCATGGATGCCGCGGATCATGTGGCACATCGAGCAAGGCGCTGTAAGGAACACCTGCTGCCCGCGCTTCAGGTTAGCGTCGGATGGCTCGGGTGCGGGCTGGAGTTGCCGCTCGAGCCACTCGTTGAACGCGGCCGGGCGATCGGCCACGACGAACAGCGCCATATGGGCGTGCTGGAGGCCGCAGTACTCGGCGCACTGGCCCCGAAAGACGCCGGGACGATCGGCCCGGACGAAGATCACATTAGTCCGTGACGGTATCAGATCGATCTTGCCGCTCAGGTTGGGAATCCAGAGACTGTGGATGACGTCGCCGCCTGTAACCCTCAACATCACCGGACGCCCTACAGGGATGTGAATCTCATTGGCGGTGGTGAGAGTGCGGCTGGCGTTTGCGGAATCGGGGTAGCGGATTTCCCACCACCACTGGTACCCGGTAACCTCCACTACCAGCGCCTGGTTGCTTGCGAGAGAGGTTGAGACCGCCTTGCCGGTCAACACACTCCCAACGATAAGCAGGACCAAAATGACAGCCGTGAGGACGACTGCGGCAGTTACGTTTCGGCGGAACGCCGGTCGCGCGGAGGGATCGGTATGGTCGCGTCGGCCCCTGAAAACCCCGAAGAACATTGCGGCGATTACGATGACGTAGATCGCTCCGAGCAGCGAAACGAAGAACCACCAGAGCGAGGCGATGCGGCCCGATTGCGGGCCGGCCGGATCGAGAACGGATTGCCACCCGCCGCAGCCTGTCAGCGCGGCCAGGAGAACCGCCGTGGCGACGATCGTGAGGTTCCGCGCCGCTGCGCTCATGGCATCTGTACCCGTTTGCGGATGTCGGTATCCTGCACCTGAAGCGAATCCTGCCGCGCCGCCGTCGCGGACCGCGGTTGCTGACCGCTCAGGGAACGCACGTACGCGACGAGTTGCCAGATCTGATATTCGGGCACTTTGGACCCGAACGCCGGCATCCCCTTCTCACGGCCCTTTGCGATGGTCTCGTAGATTTTGGTGGGAGAACCGCCGTAGATCCATTGCTGGTCCATCAGTGACGGGCCGATCCCGCCGCCGCCGTTCGAGTGGCACCCGACACAGTTGAACCATTGGTACAACCGTCCGCCCTCTGCGATCGCAAATGCATTCCC
>DATMXS010000426.1:0-6144 GCA_035561355.1 Bryobacteraceae bacterium
CTATGTAATAGCGGACCGTGGTTATCGCAACCTCCGCGGCCAACGCCCCGTGTCGGTGGCCGCCCATTCCGTCCGCGACGATGAATAGGCCCAACTCCCCGTCCGCGAGAAAGCGGTCCTCGTTGTCGGCGCGCACGCAACCGGCGTCGGTGATGCCGTGAAAACTCAGCATGCGGGTTGCAGGCCTCATCTAACCATGCGCTTCCCGCCCTGGCAAGTGAAATCGCGCGCAGCCGTGCGCCCGAGACACATTAAGTAACAACCCGGCGAGATCCGGGCCGTAAGTGCGAGCATCCGATCATGTGGTAGACTGCGGTCGCAGCAGGGGGGCGGGTGCGGGCGGTGGCGACTAAGAACGGCAACCTAACTTAGTATCTTATTGTCTTGTTTGACTGCGGCGGGAGTGACTCAGAGGGCGGCAATCGATGCCGGAGGCGGCTCCACAGAGAATCGGCAAGTACGAGATACAGGCCGAGTTAGGGCGCGGGGGTTTCGGACGCGTCTACCGTGCGTTTGATCCCAGGGTCGGCCGCCTCGTCGCCGTGAAGGTCCTTGATGCGGCAAACAGCCGCGACCTCATCACCCGCTTTAAGAACGAAGCTGCGGCGGCCGGCAAGCTCCAGCACAGGAACATCGTCACCCTCTACGAGTTCGGCGAGGACAACGGCGTCCCGTTCATCGCCATGGAGCATCTGGAAGGTGAGGACCTCCAGCAGGTCATCGCCGCAGGAAAGTCCATGACGCTCCTTCAGAAGATGGACGTCATGGCGCAGGTCGCCGAAGGTCTCGACTGCGCGCACCGTAACGGCATCGTCCATCGTGACGTGAAGCCCGGCAATATTCGCTTGCTGCCGGACGGCACGGTCAAGATCATGGATTTCGGTATCGCGCGCCTGCTGCACGATACCATCGGAACCCGCCTCACCCGCCAGGGCCACGTCATCGGCACCCTGCTCTACATGTCGCCCGAGCAACTGCTCGGCTCCGATGTCGATTCGCTCTGCGACATCTTCGCCTACGGCGTCACCTACTACGAATTTCTTACCGGCGTTAATCCGCACCAAACCACCGACCCGCGCGTGGTCTTTTACAAGATCACCAATGAGGAACCGCCTCCCATACGCACGCACCTGCCCGATTGCCCCGAGGCTCTGGAGCAGGCCGTCCGCCGCGCACTGCACAAGGAGCGCGACCTCCGTTACCAGACCCTTCGCGACTTCCTATTCGACACAGAGCCCCTCCAGCTCGAACTCCGCCAGGAACGCGCGGCGGCGCTTCTGGTAGAGGCCCGAACACTTGTCGAAGCCGGCGAGTTGGAGGCCGCACAAGCGCGCCTGGCGGAAGCCTTGGACCTCGATCCCTCTAACCGTGGGGCTCGCCAGCTCCGGGAAGCCGTCCAATCCCGCTTGCGCCGCCGCACCCTAAAGCCCCGCATAGACGCCCTTACAGCGAAGGCCGACGCGGCGATCGAAGCCGGCAAGTACGCCGAGGCCGCTGAAAGCCTAGAACTCGCGCGCCAGCTGGACCCCGGCGACGACGCCCTCCAGAACCGTTTGAGGGAAACACGCGCTCTCGTTGAAAGGGCGCGTCGCGCCGCGCAGCTTGTCGCCGAAGCGCGGGTTGAATTCTCGCGCCAGAACCTTGCGGGCGCCCTCCAGAAAGCATCTGAGGCGCTGGAGGCGGATCCGAAGAGCGCGGAAGCCGGGACGCTTCTCAGCGTCGTCCAAAAGGAACTGGATGAGCGGGAACGCCGGCGCCGGCTTGAAGAAAGGCTGCGCGAGGCTCGCGAGTTGCTTCTTCTGGGTTCCTTCGACGAAGCTGCCGCCGCCCTCGAATCGCTTGAAACCGCGCAAAAGCGTTCAGACGACGTGAAGGAGCTCCTCGCGCGCATCCGGGCTCACAAGGCTGACGCCGAGCGCCAGGAGCGCCTCCGCTCCGAATTGTCCTCCGCCCGCGAACTGGTGGACCGCCTACGCTTCGCCGAGGCCGTGGATCTTCTGCGCAAGCTCAAAACCGAGTTCCCCGCCGAGGAGCGCGTCTCCGGCCTGCTCACGTATGCGCAACAGGAACTGCTCGCCCTTGAACGGGCCCAGGCGCTCGACGCACTCCGGACCGAGGTTCTCGCGCACGCGGAAGCCCACGAGTTTGACGCCGCGCTCGAAAAGCTGCGCGCCGGAATCGAAGCGTTCCAAAACGATCCCGGCCTTGCGCGCCTGCGCCAAACAGTTCTCACCGCAAAAGCCAAGTGGGAACGCAAGCAGGCCGTAGAGGCCGCGTTTTCCAGTGCCGAATCGCTCCGCGCACAGAACCTTTTTGCCGAAGCGCTGGAAGCTTTGGAGGCGCCTCTTTCGAAGTACCCCGATGCCGCCGAGTTGACTTCTCTACGCCAGCGCATCGCGGCGGATCAGGACCGCTACAAGCGCGCCGCCGCCGCTCGCCAGGCGCTCGATCGCGCTGAGGCGTCGTTAGCGGAAGGCGATCCCGCGGCTGCGGTGCAATTCCTGGAGGCGGCTGTCGCGACAGGAGATCCGCGCATCCCGCCCGCACTCTCCACGGCGCGCGAGGCACTCGAATCGCGCAGGCGCGCCGACGCCATCGAGCGCATACGCCGCGAGGTCCGCGCCGCCGTAGAGGCCTGGCAATTCACGCGAGCCGTCGAGATCGCCCAACGCGGCCTGAAAGCTTTTCCTGGTGAACCCGCGCTCGAACAGATCAAGGCCGAAACGATCGCCAGGCAAGAGCAGTGGGAGCGCGAGCAGGCAATCGCCGCCGCGCTCCGCAACGCCGCCGCACTCCGTGCGCAATTGCGGTTCGCCGACGCCCTGGCCGCACTCGAAGCGTGTTTGGCACGCTACCCCGGAGAACAGCGCCTCACCGATCTTCACTCGCGCATCGACGCCGATTGGCAGCAGCACAAACGCGCCGAGGCTGTGGCGACCGCTGCCGCCGCCGCACAGTCGCTCCTCGAACACGGCCAGGCAACTGAAGCCCTGGATGGGCTCCGCCACGCGCTGGAACAGTTTCCCGGTGACAAGACTCTGCTCGCGGAAGCCGCTCGGGCTGAAGCGGCACTCCGTGAACAGCGGCGGGTCGAGACGATGAGCCGGGCGGAAGCTCAGGTTGAGGCCGCCCTATCCGAAAAGCGTTTCGACGCGGCTCTCGAAATCATCGCCGAGTGCCGGCGCGATTGGCCGGGCGAGCCCGCCCTGGCGTCTCTCTACGAGAAAGCCGCCGCCGCCAAGGCCGGTCACGAAAAGCAGGTTGCAATCGCTGCCGCGCTCGAAAGTTCTGAGGCCCTCACCGCCCGCGGTGCATTCACGGAGGCCTTGGCCGCCCTAGATGCCGCGCTCCGCAGATACCCCGGCGATCCTGGCCTAAAGGAAGCGCGCTCAGCCGTCGAGACCGCCTGGGAGCGCCGCAGGCGTCTCGACGCAATCGGCCGCGCGATTGCCGACGCCGGTCGCCTTCGGGCAGAAGGCGACCCCCGCACCGCCGCCGACCTTCTCCGCCGCGCCGCCAGTCGGCACGGCAGCGATCCCGAACTCAGCGCAGCACTCTCCGATGCCGAAGAGGAAGTGGCCGCGCAGGAGCGTGCCGAGGCTGTTTCCGCTGCAGTCTCCGAAGCCGCCGCCCTCCGGGGTCGGAAGCAATTTGACCGCGCCATCTCCGTGCTCGACGCCGCGCTCAGCTCGTACCCTGGCGACGCCGCCCTGTGCGACGCCCGCGAGACCACCGTTACCGCGAAATCCGATTGGGAGCGGGAGACCGAGATCGCAGCCGCTGTCAAAGCCGCCGATCAGTGCCTCCGCGACAGGCGCTTCGACGAAGCACGCGGCACTCTCGCGGCTGCCCTCCTTAAGTACCCAGGCGCCGAAACGCTCACCCGTCTTTCCGCTCGCGTTCAGGCCGAGGCCGAAGCGGCAGCGCGGCGTCAGGCGATCGCGCGGGCCGTTGCCGGAGCTGTAGATCTCGTGAACCAGGGCGAACCTAGTCAAGCCGTGCAGGCGCTCGAGACGGCCCTCACAAACTGGCCGAACGAACCCGACGTTGAGCAGGCACTCTCCGGTGCGCGCGCGGCCGAAGCCCGCCAGCGGCGCGAGCGCGCGATTCAAAAAGCTCTTGCCGCAGCCAATGAAGCTCTGGAATCAGGTGAGCCCGCCCACGCCATCGAATTGCTCGAGCGAGCCTCGGCTGAGACCGCGGCTGCGGCAGAGATTCAAGACGCTCTGCGCGCGGCCCGAGCGGAACTCGAGCGCCTGGACCGTGAACGCGCCATCCAGCATGCCCTGGCACAAGCCGATCGTGCGCTCCAATCCGGCGATCCCGCCGCCGCGCTCAGCGTGCTGCAGCAAGCGCGTGAGCAGCTTCCAGAGTCGGCTGCAATCGGTAATGCGATACGGAACGCCACTGCCGAGCTCGCGCGACGTGAGCGGGAACAAGCCGTGCAGGCCGCGTCCGAAACAGCCCGGGCCCACCTCGACGCAAAACGGTTCGATGATGCCCTCACCACTTTACAATCCGCGCTCCGGCATTACCCCGGCGATCCCGCACTGACCCAGCTCGAGCAGACCGTCACTACCGCCAAGGCCGAAGCCGAACGCCACGAACGCGACCGCGCCATTCAGTTTGTCGCCGAAACCGCCCGTGCCCACATCGACGCGCACCGGTTTGAGGACGCCCTCGCTACTCTCGCATCGGCGCTGACGTCATATCCCGGCGAGGCTGCCCTCACCGAACTTCAGCGCCAGGCCGCCGCCGCCAAGGCCGAAGCCGAACGCCGCGAGCGCGAGCGCGTCGTGCAAGCCGCCGCGGAAACCGCGCGGAACCTGCTCGCCGCACGCCAATTCGATAACGCCGTCGCGACACTCGATGCCGCACTTCATTCCTATCCCCGCGCGGCCACGTTGTGGGAGCTGCGGCAGCAGGTCCTCGCCGCCAAGGCCGCCCACGACCGGCAGCAGGCGATCGACGGCGCCGCCCGTCGCGCCGAGGAACTCATCGGCGCCGGCCGCCTGGCCCAAGCCGCACAGGAGTTGCAGGCCGCGCTGAAAACCTATCCCGAGGACGCGACACTCCTAGCCCTGCACGCGCGCCTTCAACGCGAGTGGGAAACTCGCAAACGCGCCGACGCCGTCTCACGAGCCGTCGCCGCCGCGAATCGATTGCTCGATCAGAACCAGCCGGAGCGCGCCGCAGCCCAACTCGAAGCCGCTGCCGCTCAGTACCCCGACGAACCGGCTCTCATCGAAGCGATCTCCCGGGCAACCGCCGCCGTTCATGAGCGCCGCCGCGCTGACGCCATCGAATCCGCGTGCCGCCAGACGCGACTACACCTGGACCGCCGCGAGTTCGACCGCGCTATGGAGACCGTCGAACGTAGTCTCCAAACATACGGCGGGGAGGCTCGTCTCACCAGTCTGCAACAGACCGTTCTGCACGCCCGTACGGAATGGCGCCGGTCCCGCACCTCCACTCAGCGCACACTGGCGGCGGGCGCGCACCCGACGGACTCCGCCGTCACCGACGAAGTCAAAGTGCCGCCGCAGCTCCAAATCGACGAGACGCGGTTCCTCCCTGCGCTCGAGCCCCCTGAGCGCCTCGCCGAGCGCCCGCCCATCCATCCACCGCCGCCTCCGCCAACTGAACGGCACCGCCCCGAACCCCTCCGCTCCGAGCCTCCCGTGGCCGTACCGCAGGCGGCCCGCCCATCCCGGCGCATCCCGATCATCGCCGCGGCGCTCGCGATCATCGCCCTCGTCGCCGCCTGGTTCGTCTGGCAACGAATGCGCGCGGCGCCTGCAGTCATTGAGATCACGTCCGAGCCATCCGGCGTCACCGTGAACGCGAATGGCACGACCTGTACCACGCCGAACTGTCGCATCGAAGCCCAGCCCGGCGCGCTACGCATTGACGCTACGCTGCCCGGCTTCGAACCGTACTCGCAAACACTCACGATTGAAAAAGGCAGCACCGCGCCCTTCCTGATCCGCATGACTGCCCTGTCCTCGCGCGTGCAGGTCTCCTCCAATGTCCTCCGAGGCGAAGTCGCTGTGAACGGCCGCCCTGCCGGCGCGCTCGCGGATGGCCAGCTTACCCAAACGCTGCAGCCGGGTCGTCACGAGCTTCGGATCCGCTCGAGTGAAG
>DATMXS010000427.1:0-17658 GCA_035561355.1 Bryobacteraceae bacterium
CGCCGCTCCGGCGAGCGCGCCTTCGCCAACCTCCTCAAGCTCCAGTCCATGCGCCGTGGGGCAGACGCCCTCGTCTGCGAACCGGCTCCCCAGCCGGTTCAGCCGAGCGAACGCTCGGCCGCCGTTCTGCAAAACGAACCCCGTGCGCCCGCTGTCGGCGGCGCGCCCGGCGTAGCGGCCGGGCCCTGCCCGCTGACCGAAACGCCAGAAGCCAAACGAACCCAAGCCGCGGGCTACAACCCCGCCGTTCCCCTGCCTTCTGCATTCGGCATTCTGCATTCTTCCTCGGCGGACTCCCTCGTCTGCAAACCGGCTCCCCAGCCGGTTCAGCCGAGCGACCGCTCGGCCGCCGTTCTGCAAAACGAACCCCGTGCGCCCGCTGTCGGCGACGCGCCCGGCGTAGCGGCCGGGCCCTGCTTGCTGACCGAAACGCCAGAAGCCAAACGAACCCAAGCCGCGGGCTACAACCCCGCCGTTCCCCTGCCTTCTAGCATTCTGCATTCTTCCTCGGCGGACTCCCTCGTCCGCGAACCGGCTCCCCAGCCGGTTCAGCCGAGCGAACGCTCGGCCGCCGTTCTGCAAAACGAACCCGGCAATCGGCATGGGGACACTCTCCCGCTATCCACCTCGCCGCACGAATCCCGGCAAACCGAACCTGACGCGCTGGCCGATGTCCTCCCACAAGCCAAGCCACAGCCAGTTCGCATATCATCGGAAACTGACGCGGAGAGGCAGTCAGGGCCGCGGGTGGTTTGAAGGAGGGTGCGAACGTGACGAGACGGGGGTTCCTGGGCGCGAGCGGAGTTGCAGCGGCAGGTAGTGCGACGAAGGCGGCTCCGGGGGCGGAGGGCGACTGGTTCGATCGCCCCATGCGGTGGGCGCAGCTTGCGTTCGTCGAGAACGATCCGGGCAGGTATGACCTGCAGTTCTGGCTCGACTACATGAAGCGCATACACGCCGACGCAGCGTGCCTGAGCGCGGGCGGATGCGTCGCGTTCTATCCCACCAAGATCCCGTTTCACCACCGCAGCACATTTCTCGGCGATTCGGATCCGTTCGGCGACCTGGTTGCCGGCTGCCGCAAGATGAACATGGTGGTGGTGGCACGAACCGATCCGCACGCCACCTATGACGACGTGGCCGCTGCGCATCCCGATTGGATTGCGGTGGACGCGGAGGGACGCCCGCGCCGGCACTGGGCTAGCCCGGAGATGTGGGTGACCTGCGCGCTCGGCCCCTACAACTTCGAGTTCATGACGGAGGTGACGCGCGAGATCGTCTCCTTATATAAGGTGGATGGCGTGTTCTCGAATCGCTGGGCCGGCCACGGCCAGTGCTGGTGCGTTCACTGCCGCAAGAACTTCCGCGATTTCTCTGGAATGGACCTGCCGCGCACGGCGGACCCGCGGGACCCGGCGCGCAAACAGTACATCATCTGGCATCAGAAGCGGCTGTTCGATCTATGGCGGCTGTGGGACGCCGAGATTCGCAAGGTGAACCCGGGCGCGCGGTACATCGCGAACTCGGGCGGCGGCGCGTTGAGCGATCTCGATATGAAGACCGCAGGCGAACTGTCTGCCACCCTCGCAGCGGACCGGCAGGCGCGGCGGGGCGTGACTCCGCCTTGGGCCGCCGGCAAGAACGCCAAGGAGTACCGCGCGACCCTCGGCCGCAAGCCGATCATGGGGATCACCAGCGTCGGGCTCGAAGAGCCGTACCGCTGGAAGGACTCGGTTCAATCGCCCGAGGAGATCAAGCTGTGGATGGCGAACGGCGTTGCGAACGGGTTCCGCCCGTGGTTCATTAAGTTCGCGCTGCACCTGTACGACCGCCGCTGGCTCAAGCCGGTGGAGGAGTTCTACAACTGGCACTGGCGCAACGAGCGTTATCTGCGCAACGAGGAACCTATCGCGCGTGTCGCAATGGTGTACTCGCAGCAGACCGCCACGTTCTACGGCGGCGAGCGTGCGCGACAGAAGGTTGAGGATCACACGCTCGGGCTGTACCACGCCCTCGTCGAGGCGCGCATCCCGTTTGAGATGGTCCACGACGGCCTTCTCGACGCCGCTCACACCGGCCGCTACAAGCTGCTGATCCTGCCGAATATCGCGGCACTCTCGGACGCGCAGTGCGCACAACTGCGCGAATTCGCTGCGCGCGGCGGGAGTATTCTGGCGACGCATGAAACGTCGCTTTACGACGAGTGGGGCGGCCGGCGCAAGGAGTTCGGACTCGCGGACTTGTTCGGCGCGAGCTTCCGCGGGCGCGTCGAAGGGCCGCTGCGTAATTCGTATCTCAATATCGCGCCGGGTCATCCGCTGGTCGCCGGGCTAGAGGACACCAGCCGCATCATCAACGGTGTGAACCGCGTTGATGCGGGCCTCGACGGCGCCGCGCCGTTGACGCTCGTGCCCACTTATCCCGACCTCCCGATGGAGAAGGTTTACCCGCGCCAGGAGCAAACGACCGTTCGCGGCGTCTTCCTGCGCGAGAGCGCGAACAGCCGGGTCGTCTACTTCCCGTGGGACATCGACCGCACGTATTGGGAGGTGCTCAGCCCGGACCACGGAAAGCTGCTGGTAAACGGCGTGCGCTGGGCGCTGAACGAAGAGCCGGCGGTATCGGTGACCGGGGCGGGATTGATCGAGGTCACGGCGTGGCGGCAGCAGGAATCGATCACGGTACACCTGGTGAACCTGACCAACCCGATGATGATGAAGGGACCGTACCGCGAGGTGATCCCGGCGCCGCCGCAAAAGGTTCGCGTCAAACTGCCGGCCGGCCGCAAGGCACGCAAGGTGCAACTTCTTGTGGCCGGGCGTCCGGTACAGGCGGCGGAAACGGGCGGCTGGGTCACGCTGACCATCCCATCGATTGGCTTGCACGAGGCTGTCGCAATCGATCTGTAGTAATCAGACTCCAGCCTCCTCTGCGATTGCAACGGCGAGGGAACGCTTGCGATGATAGAATTTCCGGCTATGGTGAACACGGCAGATCCCGGCCCGGGGCAGTCGCGGACGACGATTTTGGTAGTTGACGACGAGCCCGCCCTGGTCGCGCTGGTGCGGACCATGTTGTGGCGCGCGGGTTACAACATTCTGGAAGCAGGCAGCGGCGAGGAGGCCTTGCGCATTGCGGCCGAGGAGCAGGGGCTGATCAAGCTGCTACTCACCGACGTCCTGATGCCGGAGATGAACGGCTACGAACTGGCCGCGAAACTGCGGAAGTCCCGCCCCGAGATGAAAGTGCTGTTCATGTCCGGGTATCGGGACCGCGCCATCTTCGAGAGCACCGGCGTTGCGGTGGAAGATTACCCCCTAGTGCGGAAGCCGTTCACCCAGTTTGCGCTGGTCAGCAGAATCGCCGAAGTTCTCGAATCGGCTCAGGTCCAGGCTTGAAGTCCGCGGTAGCCTGACAGCGCCACTCCGGTTTCCTGAAGCGCCGCTTTCACTTCGGGCGCAGTCAGCGCGCCCAGTTCCAGCTCGCGGCTTTCTTTCAGGCGTGTGCGCGCTTGCCGCAGTTCCTCGGTGCAGTGCCCCGGATGGCACATCAGTTCCGTCACACCCTCGGGCAATGCGCGGATGAGCGCGGCCAGTTCCGAGGCGCTGATGCGGCCCGTAATCTGAAAGCCAGTGAAGTGGTCCGTGGTGCGGCAGCCATCCCGCTCGAGCACTCTGCGGAACCGGGGCCGCATGAATTGAAGCCCGCGGTTGACGGCGCGCACCTTCGCGGGAACGGCTGCCTGGGGTGTACCGAAGTCAAAGGGACGCCGCACCCACGGGATGCCAAACTCCGCCGATAGCCGCGCGACAGCGTCCAACACGGGCGGCAGGAGGTGCGTGTGCTTGTGCGTATCGAGGTGGAGCGGACGAATGCCGGCGTCGAAAATGCGCTCGATCTGGGAGCGAAGAATTTCATAGGGGCGAAGCCGCCTACGCGCAAGTGCTACGATCAGTTCCGCCACCGAATCAGGCAGGCCCGGACCTTGCACCAGCACCAGGTGGCAGCCGACATCGAGCGACGGGCAGGCGCGCGCGAGCCGCACGGCATCGTCGAACGCATCACTGTTCGCCATCAGCGTAGTTGCGGTCACGATGCCCCGCTCGTGCGCCTCAATGATGCCGGCGTTCACTCCAGCGGTAAACCCGAAATCGTCGGCGTTCACCACCAGCACCCGCGCCGGCCGCTCCGTTCGCTGATCCGGTCTTACTGCCATCGCTAGAACAGCGCCAGCTTGATCCTGAGAAACTTCTTCGGGTTGGCGCGAATGTCCTGGACGAGCGAACGCATCTCCGTAGTCAGGCCGGTCATCGATTCGTAAAGACGCGGGTTCGCAAGCAACTGGCCGACGGTGCCTTGGCCGGAGTTCACCCGGTCAAGTGTGGTGTCCATCTTTCCAAGGATGCTCTGGATTTGCCGGTAAGTCGCCTCATCCTTCAGAAGCTTCCCGGCGGTACCCTTGCCGGCGTTGACGTCGTCGAGGAGCAGCCGGAGATTGCGGACGCTGGCGCGCGTCTCGTCATACAGCGCGGGGTCTTTGAGAAGTTTCCCCGCCGTGCCCTGACCCGCCTGAACGTCCGCGAGCATGGTATCCAGCCGCTGCACGCTGCTGCGAACCTGATCGTAGAGCGCGTCGTCGTAGAGCAGTTTGCCGACACTTCCCTGGCCGCTCGAGATGGTCGAGCTGATCTTCTGGAACTCCGTGATCGTCGCCGTCAGCCGGTTGTAAAACTCTTCGTCGACGATGAACTTGCCGACGTTGCCCTTACCTGATTCGACTTGGGCTACGAGTCTGTCCACGCGCGTGACGACGGCCTGGACGGAGTCGAATACTCCGAAACCTTTGCGGACCAGATCCTCGATTTCCGTGCTGGGCTCGCCGGGAAGCTCCGCCCCTTGCTTCACCACTTGCGGGCTCTGTCCCTTGGAGATGTTGATCTGCTTGGAGCCGAGTACGTTCTCGGCGCTGATGCCGGCGACCGAATCCACCGGGATGTCGCGCATCCGTTCGTTTTCGATCTCCATCTCGATACGCACAAAGCGGTTGGGATCCTTCGAGTTCGACAGCTCCACCTTGGTCACACTGCCGACCAGGATGCCGTTCAGCCGGACTGGCGCTCCGGGGGCCAGAGCGGCGGAATCCCGCATGTACGTGTACAGGATGGAGTGCCGCTGCCAGATAGGCTTCTGGCTGCTCAGCAGCCAGATCAGCACCCCCAGGATGAACATGGCGACGAGCGCCGTTACCCCGACTCGTAACTGCGCCCACCTGACTTTCTTTTGAGAGGGCATACTCTATTCTTCGCGCCTGACAAATTTCTGGATGTAAGAATCCGTGGACGCCTCCAGTTCCGCCAGCGTCCCTTCAAAAACCAGGCGCCCCTCGCGAAGCACCAGGAACTTCGTGCGAATCTCCTCGATTTCGTTTGGCGGAACCGGGCGCGGCAGGCCGGACTCGGTATCGAATTTCGCCGTCGCGAGCAGATGCCCGTCCTGAAACCGGTGCGTCACCATCAGGGTGGTCGTATTCTTGAGCTCGCGCTCCTTCATGACCAAAGTGATGATCGTGTACGAGGTGATGGGGTCGAGGCCCGCGGTGGGCGAATCGTAGAGCACCAGTGGCGGTTCGGTCACGACCGCGCGCGCGATTCCGACGCGCCGGCGCATGCCGCCGGAAAGTTCGCTGGGGAACTTATCGAGCGTGTGCTCGAGTTCGACGAATCGCAATGCCTCCTCCGCCCGGCTGCGGACCTCTTCGGGCGGCAGTTCGAAGCCTCCGAGGTTTACGAGCGGATAACCGACGTTCTCTTCGATGGTCAGCGAATCGAACAGCCCACCCTCCTGAAACAGCACGCCAATCTTGCTGCGGATGGCGAAAAGGTCGCGTTCACGCATCCGGGTAATGTCATCGCCGAAAACCACGACTCGCCCCGAATCCGGCCTCACCAACCCGAGTGCGGTTTTGATCAGCACGGTTTTGCCGCTGCCTGCGGCGCCGAATATCACCCGCGTCTCGCCTTTGGGCACAACAAATGAGACGTCGTCGAGCGCGAGTTCGCCTTCGAACGCCACAGTGACCCGATCGAATTCGAGGATGGGCCGTTCGTTTTCATCCGCCATCCGGCCTCAGAGATTCACAAAAATGCGCGTTACAAAGAACGTGATAAAGAAAATCAGCACGGACGACACGACCACTGCCTGCGTTGTCGAGCGGCCCACGCCTTGGGTGCCGCCACTCGTCGAAAGACCGTAATAGCAGCCCGTCAAGGCGATCGCGAAAGCGAACACGAACGGCTTTAGCAGTCCTTGTGCGATATCCGAGTACCCGAGTGCCTGCCAGGATGACGTCCAGTATTGATCCGCCGTCATGTTGAGCATATAGTAGCCGATGACAAAGCCACCGAACATCCCGACGAAATCAGAGATGATCGTCAGGAGCGGCAGGACGGTGCAGGTGGCCACGAGCCGGGGCGTCACCAATTTCTGGACAGGATCAGTACCGAGCGCACGCATAGCGTCGATCTGCTCGGTGACCTTCATGGACCCCAATTCGCTCGCCATGCCGGAAGCGTTTCGCCCGGCCACTAAGAGCGCCGTCAGCACCGGCCCGAGTTCGCGCACCAGACTGACAGAAACCACCATGCCGGTCTGGCTCACCGCTCCGTATTGTTGTAATGCTCTCGCCATCTGCATCGTCATCACCGCCCCGGTGAAGAAGCCTGTCATGATTACGATCGGCAAGCTGCCGACGCCGATGATGTCCATCTGCATAAAGATGTCGTCGGCGTACAGCGGGCGGCGGGCGATGTTGCGTATAGCACGGCCCGCCAGGACATAAAAATCCTGAACTGCAAGGACGGGCGACTTCACCCAATCGAACAAGTCGTCTCCTTGTATCCCGATGGTAACATGTCGCTACCGAACCACTGCCGAATTTACCGTGCTACCCTGCGCAACGAAGGAGAACGTCGCTTGAAAGGACTCACCGACATTCCCGGCATTCGAGTGGGACACGCGTCCGATTATGAAGCTTTGACGGGGTGCACCGTGATCCTATGCGAGGCCGGCGCGGTGGCAGGCGCGGACATCCGCGGTTCCGCGACCGGGACGGAGGAGTTTCCCGCGCTCGAACCGAGCCACATCGTCGATCGCATCCACGCCGTAGTGCTGGCGGGGGGAAGCGCGTTCGGGCTCGAAGCGGCTTCAGGCGTCCGCCGGTATCTCGAACAGAAGGGTGTCGGGTTCGAGACCGGCGCGGCCAAAGTCCCCATCGTCCCCTGCGCGATTCTGTATGACCTCGGGATCGGCAAAGCCGGAGTCCGGCCCACGCGCGAGATGGGCGAAGCGGCAGCGGTGGCGGCGACAGCCGGGGCGGTGAGGGAAGGCGCCGTGGGCGCGGGCACGGGCGCTACCTGCGGCAAAATCCATGGCATGAAACAGGCGATGAAATCCGGCATAGGGTCCGCGACAGTTGCCCTCGAGGGGCAGCATTCCGGTGTGCTCGTAAGCGCCCTCGTGGCCAACAACGCCTTCGGCGATATTGTCGATCCCGCTGACGGCAGGATTGTCGCGGGGGCGCGGCGCGGGCCCGATTCACGCGAGTTCGCCGATTCAGCCGCAGTGCTCAAGCGCGGGCGCCCGCGCGCGCCGTTCAGCCCTGCCAATACGACCCTCGTAGTGGTCGCGACGAACGCGCAGCTGACAAAAGTGCAGGCGCGAAAGTTGGCGCAGTTAGCGCAACTAGGCATGGCAAGGGCGATCCGGCCGGTAAACACGATGGTGGATGGCGACCTCGTCGTCGCGCTCTCGCTGGGCCAGGCGAAAGCGGATGTAGACGCGCTGGGTGTAGCAGCAGCGGAGGCGGTCGTGGAAGCGATCCTGCGGTCCGTGAGGCTGGCGAAGTCTTTGGGCGGAGTGCCAGGATTAGCGGGCTGAGGGGCGCTAATCGAGCCTGCAGAGGCGATCCTACGTGGCTTGGATGCCTAATGAATCGCTTCACATCGTAGAATAATGAATAGCTGTTCATTGTGTCTGGGGACTGCCGCCGCCAAGGCAACTGCCTGGACAACCCGCTAAACGTGTTGAGGAGTTCCGTCGCGAAATGACTCTCGCCGCGGCGCGCGCACTGTCCGCGCCATTCCCACTGCGGTTCGGGGCAGCATGAGTCCGTCCCAGGCCGCGGCGCCGGCCATCAATCCATGGCTCATCGCGATCTCCGTCATGTTCGGCACCTTCATGGAGGTGCTGGATACGACCGTCGTAAACGTCTCGCTGCCGCACATAGCTGGGAGTATGTCAGCGTCGGTGGACGAGGCCACATGGGTGCTCACGTCCTACCTGGTCGCAAACGCGATCATCCTCCCCATCACTGGCTGGCTCTCGTCGCGATTCGGCAGGAAGAACCTGCTCATGGCCTCCGTCGTCGGCTTTACCACGTCGTCCTTCATGTGCGGCCTCGCGCCGAGCCTGCCCTTGCTGGTGATCTTCCGCATCCTGCAGGGCGCCTCCGGAGGTTGCCTGCAACCCCTCTCGCAGGCTGTTCTGCTGGAAGCTTTTCCTCCGGATCAGCGCGGGAAGGCGATGGGCTTCTGGGGACTGGGAATCGTCGTCGCGCCGGTGATGGGCCCCGTCCTCGGCGGATGGCTAACTGACAACTACAGTTGGCGATGGGTGTTCTACATCAACATCCCGGTCGGCATCGCTTCAATCGTAATGACGAAGATGTTCATCTTCGATCCGCCATATCTCAGGCGCGAGAGACACGGTGTGGATTATTGGGGCATCGGGCTGCTCGCGTTATGGATCGGCGCGTTTCAGATCGTTCTGGATAAAGGCCAGCAGGAGGACTGGTTCGCGTCCAGCTTCATCCGATGGTTCACGGCCGCGACCGTGGTAGGACTGGCCGGCTTTCTTATCCGTGAGTTCAGGACGCGTAAGCCGGTCGTAAATCTCCGGGTGTTCAAGGACCGCACTTACGCAACAGGCGTATTCCTCATGACCATGCTCGGGTTCGTGCTGTACGGCAGCCTGGTATTACTGCCGATCTGGTTGCAGACCCTACTCGGCTATCCGTCGTTGCAGGCGGGCATCGCGCTCGCCCCGCGCGGGCTCGGCTCCATGATCGGCATGCCGCTGGTCGGGACCTTTATCGGCAGGCTTGACCCGAGGAAAGTGCTCGTCGCAGGCTTGTCACTGGGCGCGTACACGCTGTATGATTTCTCGCGGCTGAACCTAAATGCCGGCTACTGGGACTTGTTCTGGCCGCAATTTCTCCAGGGGTTGGGGCTTTCGATGCTGTTCGTGCCGCTCACGACCGTCACGATGAGCCAGATCTCGCGGGAGGGGATGGGGAATGCGACCAGCCTCTTCAACCTGATGCGCAACCTCGGCGGCAGCATCGGAATCGCAACCGTCACCACCATGGACGCGCGATTCACACAGAAGTTTATCAATCGTCTTGGCGAAAACGTCACGCCCTTTCATCCGGGCGTGAACGCGATGCTGGAGGGCTTGCGGTCGATGTGGACGGCAGCGGGTTCGGGACCCGGGCTCGCCGACCGTCAGGCGATTGCCGGGATTTATGGACTGGTTCAACGTCAGGCCTCGATGCTGGCTTTCGTCCAGGCCTTCCTTTTGTTGGCGGTGGTGTTCCTTCTGATGATTCCACTGATCCTGATCATGAAGCGCCCGCCTAGAGGAGCGCGGGCGCAGATGGGGCACTGATGCGAAAGAAACGTATAGAGGGTTGCTGTGCTTTGATCGCCGGAATGGGGATCTCGGCAATTGCGTGCTTCGGGCAGGGACCCGTTTCGGCCGCGCCACCGCCCCGAGCGTCGCAGGACACTGCACCCGTGCGCCCGCGTACCTCGACCACACTCGCGGCGCAGGGCGATCGCACATTCGGCAGCATCCCCTCGGGCACGGCTACGCCGGAGACGCTCGACCTGACGATGGAGGGCGCGCTTAGCCGGGCATTGCGGTACAACCTCGCGCTCACGGAAGGCAGCGAAAACGTTCGCATACAGCGCGCCGCCCGCCTTCGTGCCCTCAGCCTGCTGCTACCGAATGTGGCCGCTCGGCCCTCGATCGCCGGGCAGCAGGTGAACCTCGCCGCCTTCGGGTTTTCGGGCTTTCCGGGAATGCCGAGCGTTGTGGGTCCGTTCAATGTGTACGACGCGCGCGGGAGCGCCTCTGTGACGTTGCTGAACGTTCGTGATCTGGGCAACTACCGAGCGGCGCGCGAGGAGGTGGCCGCGGCGGAATTTGCGGTAAAGGACGCCCGAGAGCAAGTCGTCGTGATTGTGACCACGCTCTATCTCCAGGCGGTAGCCGGTACGGCGCGTGTGGAGGCCCAGCGCAGCCAGGTGGCGACGGCCGGCGCCGCTTACCGCCAGGCATTGGCCCGCAAGGACGCGGGCACTGTCCCCGGCATCGACGTCCTCAGGGCTCAGGTACAGTGGCAGGCAGAGCAGCAGCAGCTTATCTTCTATGAAGGCGAGTTCGAAAAGCAGAAACTGAACCTCGCGCGGGCGATCGGGCTGCCGCCGGGCCAGACATTCCGGCTCGCAGACGGTGCGCCGTACACACCGCTGCCGCCGGACACCACGCTCGAATCCACGTTGGACCGGGCTTACCGCGAGCGTTCGGATTATCGCGCCGCGGAAGCACTCGTTCGCGCGGCCGAACTCTCCAAGTCCGCGGCTCGGGCCGGGTTCCTGCCGTCAGCCGGAGTTGATGCCAACTACGGCGTCATCGGCAATTCACCTGCCCGGATGCACGGCAGCTTCAGCGTGGCTGCGGCGGTGAATATTCCGATCTTCCAGGGTGGCCGCGTTCGGGCCGACGTGGAAGCCGCCGACGCTGCCCTGCGGCAGAGGCGGGCGGAACTCGACGACCTCCGCGGCAAGATCGACGCCGAGGTGCGCACCGCATTTGTGGACCTCACGTCGGCCTCGCGCCAGGTGGACGTCGCCGTTCAGAACACAGCGCTCGCGCGCCAGCAACTCGAACAGGCCCAGGACCGCTTTGCGGCGGGTGTTACGAATAACCTCGAGGTGGTGCAGGCCCAGCAGGCAGTGGCGCTGGCGAATGAGAACCACATCGCAGCCCTGTACGCCTTCAACGCGGCGAAAGCCGCACTCGTGCGGGCGCGCGGCGACGCGGAGCAGAGCATCAAGGACTACGTCAGGAGGAAGCAGTAGTGCCAGGTCGAACCGATGCGGACCAGGAGCAACGTCCGGCTCCCGATGAGATCGAACGCCTGAAGGATGAAGTGCGACGGCTCCGTGAAAATCAGGAGCGGCTCAATGCGGGTGCTCAGATCGCTTCCGAGAATGCGCGCGAGCCCGAGCCTCCCCCGCCTCTCCGGCGGAGTTTCATCCGCGAACACCCTGTGGGGGCCGCAGCGGGTTTGATTCTCTTCATCGCGGCACTTGCCGCAGCCTTCCTGTACTGGACATATGCGCAGACGTTTGAAGACACCGACGACGCGCAGATCGACGGGCACCTGAATGCGATCAGTACTCGAATCGACGGAACGGTAGCCGCCGTGCACGTCGTCGAGAATCAGTACGTGAATCAGGGCGATCTGCTCGTCGAGTTGGACCCCCGTGACGCGGAGGTGGCGCTTCAGCGCGCACAAGCGAACCTCGCGCAGGCGCAGGCTCAGATCCGCGTCGAAGCCCCATCGGTTCCGATCACGACCGCGACAACCCAGACAAGTATCGCGACCACGACTGCCGGCGTAGTGAATGCGGAAGCCGCGGTCGCGCAGGCGCAACGTGAACATGACGCGCGACTTGCAGCCGTGCGGCAGGCGGAAGCGAATAACGCGCGAGCGCAGGCCGATCTCGTCCGGTACGCCGCTCTTGTGAAGAAGGACGAAGTTTCTCAGCAGGACTATGACCAGCACGTGGCGGCGGCCAAATCCGCGGCCGCCGAAGTCGAGAGCGCCCGTGCGGCCGCTGAGGCGGCACAGCGCGGAATCGAGCAGCGCCAGGCGGCGTTGCAGCAGGCCAGGAGCCAGTTGAACCAGGCAGCCGTGACGGCCCCCGAGCAGATGACGGCGCAGAAGGCCACCGTCGAATGGCGGCGCGCTGGCGCGGCTACAGCTCAGAGCGCGCTCGAAGAGGCGAAACTCAATTTGAGCTACACGAAAATCGTCGCGCCGGTCGCGGGAATGGTCGGGAGGAAGGCCGTTGAAGTCGGCCAGCGCGTGCAACCGGGTCAGCAACTGCTTTCGATCATTCCGCTCGACGACATCTGGGTGACGGCGAATTTCAAGGAGGCCCAATTAAGGCACATGCGGCCTGGTCAGAAGGCGACCATCCACGTGGATGCGTTCGACCAGGATTTTGACGGCTATGTCGAGAGCATGCCTCCCGCAACGGCGGCGCGCTTCAGCATCCTGCCGCCGGAGAACGCCAGCGGTAATTATGTCAAGGTGGTCCAGCGGCTCCCGGTCCGACTCCGGTTCCGCCCAGGGCTCAGTCCCGATCACCGGCTGCGTCCGGGCATGTCCGTGGTTCCCAAGGTGTGGGTGAAATAGTGTACCGGGTGATTACGATATCGAGGGAGTACGGCAGCGGCGGCGCGGCGATCGCCGGGGGCCTTGCATCGAAGCTCGGGTGGCGACTTCTGGACCGGGCGGTGATCTCAGAGCTTGCACGCGCCGCGCATGTCGATCCCGCTCTCGCGCGCGCCTATGACGAGCGCCTGGATAGCTGGGTCCACCGCGTGAGCAGGCGGGCGCTGTGGCGCGGCGCTTTCGAGCAGATTGCGTCCGTTACGGCCCGCGATTTCTTCGACGCCGAGACTATGGCCGCACTCAGCACGGAGGTGATCACACAGGCGGCGGATCAGGGCGAGTGCGTCATTGTGGGCCGCGGCGCCCAATGCCTGCTCCAGGGGCGCTCCGACACGTTCCATATTTTTGTTTACGCGCCCGTCAAACTCAAGCTGGACCGCCTCCGATCGCGCCTGACCGGCGTCGGAAATTTGGAAGAACGCGCGCAATCGATGGACAATATGCGGGCGGACTACATCCGCGCGCACTTCGGCTGCGACTGGAAGAACCCGCACCTCTACGACCTGATGATCAACTCCGGCCTCGGCGACGGCCGGGCCATAGAAGCGATCCTGTGTGCGGTCCAACCGCGAGCCCTGAACGCGTAGCCTACCGCGGCTTGTACGCGATAACGTCGATTTCCACCTTCATCGGCGGCGCTACGAACTGCGCCTCCACGGTGGTGCGGGCAGGACGGTGCTCACCGAACATCTCGGCGTAGACCTCGTTCATTGCGGCGAAGTCTTTGGCGTCGGCCAGGAAGACCGAGACCTTCACCACGTCTGAAAGCGTCGCGCCGCAGCCTTCGAGAATACGGCTGATGTTGGTGAACACGAGCCGCGTCTCGTGGCGGATGTCGCCGAAGGACATCTTGTTCGTCTCGGTGTCGATGGGGCCCTGCCCGGAGACGAAGATAAAATCGCCCGCGCGTACGGCGGGCGAGTAGGGCCCCCGGGGCACTGGCGAACCCGGGGGCGTGATGCGCTCGATCATTGGGATACCTTCTGCACGGACGAACTTCGGTGTCCCGTGCGCTTCAAATCCTACTGGCTAGCCGCGTTGCGGCGGGGTGCGTTTTCGCACCGGCGCACGCTTCTTCGAGGTCGAAGTCGTCTTCGCCGTCCGCTTCCGCGTTGTCGTACCCGCAGCCTTCCGTGGCGTCCGCTTGCGTTTGGGCGCCGGCTCGGGGTTGAACAACGGCGGACCGACGTTGGTGTCCGGCTGCTTCTCGTCGTCGATATCGACGTGCTGAGCCGCCAGTTGTTCCGGCGTGGGCTCCGGCGGGGCAGGTGGGTAGAACTCGCCGCCCAGGAAAACCATCAGGCCTTTGTCCTCGGTCGGCTCGACCCGGACCACCAGTTTGTCCTGCGCGAAGTTCAACAGCTCGGCGAACTCCTGGAAGCCGTACTTTCGCGGCTCGAACTCCGCGTTCGATTCGCGCATCCAGCCTTCGAGCTCTTCGGCGGGCCGGCCCTCGTCCATCTCGATGCGGTGCTCTTCGAGCAGATCGCGGAGAGGAGTGAGGATTTCTTCCGGCTTGCGCTGCGGCTCGGCGGGCTTGGCCTCCGTTTTGCGCTCGATCACGTAGCGGCCTTCTTCACCGGACACGTTGACGTAGCCCGCATTGCGGAGCTTCTCGACGAAATCGGTAAAACTGCCGGCGCCATAAGCGCGCTCGCTGAACGCGGAATCGAGCTGAAGCATGGTGCTCTTCAACAGCCCGAGTTGCGGTGTGACTTCGCGGCGGTGCAGCACCTGGAGGGCGCGCTCCACAAGGGGCATCGCTTGCGCCAGATCCAGCGGCTGCCGGCGCTCCCGCTGCCGGTCCCGGCGGCCTCCGCCTCCCTGCTGCTGCTGTTGCTGCTGCGGCTGCTGTTGTGGGCCTTGCGGTTGCCCCTGTGCGGCCTGCTGCTGTTGCGATTGTTGTTGCTGCTGTTGCTGCCTATCCTGACGCGGCCGCTCGGGACGGTCCTCGGTGAGGACTTCGAAGCTGATGAACTCGTGGCAATTCTTCTGAAGAATCGTGCTCGTAAAGGCCCGGCCGCCCACCACGAAGATGGTCTTGCCGTATTCCTTGAGCTTGTTCACCAGCGGGATAAAGTCGCTGTCGCCGCTCACGATCGCAAAGGCGTTGATGTGGGGATGAGTAAACGCCATTTCGAGCGCGTCGAGCGCCAGGTTGATGTCGGCCCCATTCTTGTCGCCACGCGGCGACGGGATCCGCTGCACCATCTGCACCGCGTTCTCCGCCATCTGCCGCTTGGCGCCTTCCTGGCGCCCCCAATCGGCATAGGCGAACTTGGCAACCAGGTCGCCGCGCTCCTTGAGCGCCTCGAGCACTGTCGCCACCTCGAATTCGCGTTGCAGGGTGGACTTCACGCCGATTTCGATGTTGTCGTAATCCACGAAAACGGCGAGTTTTAACTTCTCGTTCATTTGAAAGGTTTCCTTGGGAGCGCGGTGCGCCTAGGCCGCCTGCTTCACTGACGAACGGATAAAATTCACGATCTCGTCGAGCGAAGCGCCCGGCTGGTAAACGGCCGCGACTCCCTCATTTTTTAGTTGCGCGGCGTCATCATCAGGGATGATTCCGCCCGCGATCACGAGCACATCCGCCATCTCGCGCTCACGAAGCAGTTCGAGGACGCGCGGGACTATGGCGTTATGAGCGCCCGACAGGATCGACAGTCCGATCACCTGGACGTCTTCCTGAAGGGCGGCATTGACGATCATTTCCGGCGTCTGTCGCAGGCCGGTGTAAATGACCTCCATGCCCGCGTCGCGAAGCGCGCGCGCGATAACCTTCGCGCCGCGATCGTGCCCGTCTAGGCCGGGCTTCGCGATGAGCACACGGATGCGGTCGTGCATGTTGTTGAGAAATCCCGCGACGGGCCGCCGGTCTCGCGGCAGGCTCAACGCCCGCCGCGGGGTGCGGAAACTCCCCGTGGGACTACACTTATAGAATACTCTTTTCCACACAGCAAGATAGTACCCACCAGCCCTGGGTGTCAAGCGGGTGTGCAAGGCAGCGTTTTCGACACGGTTCCCTTGCTAAGCCGATCCGGATGTACGTATTATGTCGAGAGGTATAATACGTATGATGTCGATGTCGAAGTTGACGCTTAGCGTACCTCCAGAGGTTGTGGCGCGTGCGAAGCGGTACGCCAAGGAGCGCGGCGTGTCCATTTCGGAGTTGGTCGCGGCGTACCTTTCCGCCGTCGCGAACCCTCCTGAGTCCACGGATGAGCCTCCGGTGCTCCGCGCTCTCCGCGGAACCCTGAAGAAAGCGAAGATCGAAGACTACCACAGGCACTTGGCCGAGAAGTACCGATGAAAACGGCCCTGATCGACGTCAATGTGGTTCTCGACGTTCTGCTGGACCGCGAACCGCACGTACGGGCAAGCGCAGCCGTCTGGGCGGCGATCGAGTGCGGGAAGGCCAAAGGGATGCTCTCGGGGCACGCTGTAACGACGATCCATTACCTCGTCCGCAAGGAAACGGGGAATACCGCAAAGGCGACGCGAACCATCGCTGCTCTTTTGAAGGTGTTCGGCGTGGCAGCCGTGGGGCAGTCGGTGATCGAGCGGGCGCCTGATGTTGCGGCGTCGGATTTCGAAGACGCAGTCACGGCTGCAGCAGCGGCTGCCGCGGGTTGCGATCTGATCGTCACCAGGGACCCGAAGGGATTCCTGAAATCACCCGTGCAAGCCGTTACGCCCGAAGCAGCCGCCTACATCCTGAGCACTGTCTGAGGCCGCGGCAGCGGACCCGTTACGTACAACCCCCCCAGCGCGCCGGGTCAGCGGCAAAGCGGTAGATTCGGAACTGCGGCAGCGAGCTTTTGTTGTTCTCTTGAAGGCGGGAACCAGAGATGAACCAACTGATTACCGAAAACGAGTTTGAGCGCGCGCTGGTGTTCGCCGCGCGGCTGCACGAGTCGCAGCACCGCAAGGGGACGCCCGTTCCATACATCTCACACCTGCTTGCCGTTGCGTCGCTGGTGCTGGAGGACGAGGGCAGCACCGAAGAGACCGTCGCTGCCCTGTTGCACGACGCCATCGAAGACCAGGGCGATACGTATCCGGGTGGCCGTCCGGTTCTGCGAGCGGGGATCCGCGGCCAGTTCGGCGACCGTGTGCTCGCCATCGTGGACGCCTGCACGGACGACGACCGCTATCGAAAGGGCGCTGCTGCCGATGAGGTCGCCGAAGCCGCCGCGTGGCGCGAGCGCAAAGAAGCTTACATCCGTCGCTTGCAGCAGACCAGCGACCGCGGCGTCCTGCGCGTTTCCTGCGCCGATAAGCTGCACAACGCTCGCAGCATTCTTCTCGATTACCGGCAGCACGGGCCCGCCCTGTGGAAGCGCTTTCGCGCGAAGCGTCGTGAGGATCATCTCTGGTACTACGGTGAGCTCGTGCGCGTGTTCCGCGGAAGGGCCGGGCGGCTGGCGGAAGAACTGGCCCGCACGGTCGATCAGCTTGCGGCGTGCTCGGCGGCGGAGGAGCCCCCGCCAGTATCGCGAACCAACAGCATCCGCGTGATCTTCCCGTACCGGAAGCAAGGGACGTGGATGTTCGACGACCAAGCTGTCGGCCTGGTGGAGGAGCCCTTCGTCGCCGGCGCACCCCAGATGATCGATCGTGTCGTGGCGGACGTGCCCGGCGCATCGACAGGGTTCAAGCTGCTCTTCTCCGACCAGCCCTTCCCCGGGGTTCAAGCTGAACTGCACCGGATCAGGGAGGAATCTGAGGGCAACTGGTACAGTCTGGTGGGCACGCAGATGGAAGCGTGGCTCTGCCCGGCCCTCTTCAAATACTTCGCCGAAGCGCCCGAACGCATCTTTTGTCGCGCCGAACCCGCAGGCGAAGCCAACCCGCTCTGGCGGAGATAACTCCGGGCGCCCGTTCCGCCTGCGACAATGTCCGCACGGGAGGCCGGACAGCATGAACCGAAGGCAGTTCCTGAGTGCGATGGGAGGCGGGGCGCTTGCCGCGGGAGCGCCCGCGAAGCGGCCCAACATCGTCATCATTCTTGCCGACGATCTCGGCTACTCCGACATCGGCTGCTTCGGTTCGGAAATCGAAACGCCGAA
>DATMXS010000428.1:0-2974 GCA_035561355.1 Bryobacteraceae bacterium
AAAAAGTTTTCCTTGAAATCGAAAGGCGTCATCGGTCAGCCCCTCCTTTTTCGGACTGACCTCCTATGAATCACATATTTCCGCTCATGTGAATCCCTGGACGATATGACATAACATCAAAACTTGTGGGTAATTGAAAGCTGGTCACGCCCGCAGGATGGTTTCAGAGAGCCATGTTCCACGGCAGAAGTTCATCGATACGCTTGATCGGGTGATCGGCGATGCGTTCGATGACAGTGCGAAGGTACGCAGCGGGATTGAGCTCGTTAATTTTGGCCGTTTCAATGAGCGTGTAGATGATGGCGGCGCGGTCGCCGCCGTCATCGTTCCCTGCAAACAGCCAGTTCTTCCGGCCCAAGGCGACAGGCCGCATGGCGCGCTCGGCCGCGTTATTGCAGATGTCGAGGCGGCCGTCGGTCGTGTAGCGGGTGAAAGACGGCCACCGGGAGAGCGCATAGCGCAGAGCGACGGCGAAGGAGCTTTTGCCGCTGATGCGGGACAGGACGGCCTCGAACTCGGCTTTCATCTCCTTCAGAAGCGGAACAGCGCGTTCCTCGCGGACTGCCCGCCTTGCCTCGGGCTGCTGGCCGGAGAGATCCCGTTCAATGGCGAACAGCTCGTCGATGCGATGAACCAGAGCCCGCGCGGCGGGCGATGCGGTCGCGGCATGGACCTCGTAAATCTTCCGCCTGGCATGCGCCCAGCAGCCAACCTCCAGCATGCGCACATCGCCGCTGATCGTCATGGGCTGGTACAGTTCCCTGAAGCCGGAATAGGCGTCCGCGTGCAAGTACCCCCGGCAGCCCTGAAGCAAGGCCCAGGCTCTCTCCGCCTTGCGGTCCGGGGAGTAACGGTAAAACACGGCAGGCGGTGACTTTGAGCCCCAGGGCCGCTCGTCGCGCAGCAGAACCCATAATCGCCCGGTCTTTGTCTTGCCGCGTCCCGGTTCCTGCACGGGCAGCGGCGTGTCGTCGGCGTGGATCACCTCGCCCGACCGCACATAATCTCCTATTCGCTCCGCAAGAGGTTCAAGCAGGAAGCTCATTCTGCCGACCCAGTCGGCCATCGTGGAACGGTCGATTTCCACGTTATCCCTGGCGTATATCTGGCTTTGACGATACAGGGGCAGATGATCGCAGTATTTGGAGATGAGGACATGCGCCAGCAACCCCGGCCCCGGAAGCCCGCGCTCGATCGGCAGGGACGGCATCGGAGCCTGCGTGATGGTCTCGCAGTTCCGGCAACTCATCTTCGGGCGCTCATGGACGATGACCTTGAAGTACGACGGCACGTATTCCAAAAGCTCGCGCTTGTCCGTGCCGATCAGCGTCAGGTTCATGGAGCCGCACTCCGGGCAGGCGCAAGCAGCGCCGTGCGCGACGATCTCGCGCGGCAGGTGCATGGGCAGCGCCTTGCGAACAGGCTGCGCCGCTGTTTTTTGCACGGTTTCACGCCGCCCGGAAGGCACGCTCTTGGCCTCCAGGCGCGCGGCCAGTTGCGCTTCGGACTCTTCCAGCTCGCCGATCAGCAGCTCCATCTGCTCGATTTGCGCCAGCTTCTCGGAGGACCGCCCGAAGTGCGCACGCTTCAACTGCGCGAGATGCGCTTTCAGTTTCTCGATGTGAAGCGTCTTGGCGTAAAGTTCGTCTTTCAGCACGCCATTTTCTGCGCGCAGCGCGCCTCTCTCCTGTTGCAGGGCAAGATTTTCCGCCTGGAGAGACGCGGCGAAATCTTTCAGGCCGACGAGATCGGAGGGAATTTGCGGTAGCGAAAGAGACATGATCCGGTGTAGCAGGATGTGACGGCTTTATCCATGTTTTGCAGCGATTCCATGCCCTTTTTTATTCGCGGTGTTGCTACGCGAACACAGGGTTTTTGCGCGCATCCGGCAGGGCGTATCTCGCATGCGGCAAGTGCGTCCTCTTCCAGTCGATGCCCTCGATGAGCAGCGCCAGTTGCGCCGCCGTCATCTGCACGCGGTCGCTCGCCGTTGACGGCCAGACGAAGGAACCGTGCTCCAGCCGCTTCGAGAACAGGCACAGGCCCGTGCCGTCCCAATAGAGGATTTTCATCATGTCGCCGCGCTTGCCGCGGAACACGAACAGGTGTCCCGCATACGGATCGGATTTCAGCACTTCCACGACCTCGGCGGACAGCCCGTTGAAGCCCTTGCGCATGTCCGCGGGCTTGCAGGCCAGATAGACCTTCGTCCCTGGCGGCGGCGACATCACGCGCGCCTCCTGATTTCCGCCAGCACCAGAGAGAGCATCCGGTCGTCCACGCTTCCTGAGAGGCGCACCTTCATCCCTGACGCCGTTTCGATCTCGATCAGCCCATGCTCCTGATAATGTCCATTGAGGCCGTTCAGCATCTCCTGCCCCGGAGCAGGAAGCGCGCGCATGTCATGACCCATAACTTGCACGGGCACAAACTCCTGGGCGGCATTCTTCTGTTGCTTCCTGACTGCCTGAAGCTCACCCCGCTGATACATCTTCCGCCAGCTAAACACGAGGTTCGCGTTGATATCGTGCCGTCGCGCCACAATGGAGACTGACGCTCCGGGCGTCATTGTCTCCCGCACCACCTGGATCTTTTTCGCCAGGCTGTACTCCCGGCGCCTAAGACTACTCGACGTCTTTGGTTTTGGCTTGGAAGCCAAAGGCTTAGGCTCCGCCTGTTCACTGTCTGTTTGCGCCATGCTTAATGTCCACTAGGAAAACCAAGTGGACACTATCTTTCGGCCCACTTCAGGAGAGAAAAAAGGTCCCTTCGGACCCTCACTTATATATAAGTCTGACCTGTTTCGAGGTTTCCCGCTAGGCGGCCATCACCAGCTTTCAATTACCCACAAGTTTCGCCCCCATATTGAAACCCCAAGCAATATCAGTCAAGCGAGACAAGCCCCGCCACATGACAATGTTTCCCGGCGGCGGGTCGCTGGAACGCGCCAGATAGCCGCCCAGCCGCGCGATTT
>DATMXS010000429.1:0-20893 GCA_035561355.1 Bryobacteraceae bacterium
CCGGCTCGGTTTCCGCGTCTATCGCGTGAAGGACCCCGTCCAGTTCTTCTCCAAGCTCGATTCGCCGCACGAGTTCGGCACGCGCATAGCCCGCCCGCAGATTGGCAAACGCTCTCCCCTCGAACGGTTCCATACGTTCAAGGTGCGCGCGCGAAGGTGGGCCAGGAACTTCCTGCGCGCGCAATTCACGACGGATTCCCGCTCGGAGATTCGCGTTGCGATGGCGGGGCGCTCCACGCGCAAGGTCACAAGGAAGGTTGGCTCAACCTCCTTCGCGGGCGTTCCGCTGCTGAATCCCGAGCGGCTGGTCACCACCTGGGAGCAGCCCGTAGGCACACCGAACCGGTGGGAACGGCAGGTGATTCCAGTTGACGTCCACGAAAAGGGCCTGTACCTGGTGGAGGCCACGGACGGCACGCTGCGCGCGTACACCATCGCGTTGATCACGGATCTCGCCGTGCTCTCAAAATCGGCTCCGGGCCGGGTGTTCGCCCAAGTGGTAAATCGCCGCTCCGGCCAGCCCGTACACGCGAAAACGGTGGTGCTGGCGGACGGCAAGCAAATCGCTTCACTCGAAACCGCTCCGAACGGGACCATCGACTTGCCTGTCCGGGAGCAGTCCGTTGAGAACGTGTCCGTGCTTGCGACGCGCGGCGAGGACTTCGCCGCGGACGCGCTCTGGGGCCACAACATTTCGTCCGATGACCGCCTGATGGGTTACGTCTACACGGATCGACCTGTATACCGCCCCGGCCACAACGTCTCATTCCGCGGCATCGTACGCGCGCAAGGCAGCGCTGGCTATGTCCTTCCTTCTGTTCGGGAGTTGGACGTCGAGGTCACCGATTCCGAAGGCAATGCGGTTTACAGGAAGAGGCACACGCTCTCGACCTTTGGAACGCTCGAAGGCGAGTTCACGCTCGGTGCGGGCGCATCGCTCGGTTACTACGGCATCCACGTCAGGTCTGGTGAATCGGGAGCCTACGGCGGCTTCCAGGTGGAGGAGTACAAGAAGCCCGAGTATGAGGTGAAAGTCACGCCGGAAATGCGGCGTGTGATTCAGGGCGAGAGCGTGCCCGTCACCATCGAGGCACGCTACTACTTCGGCGAAGCCGTCGCGAACGGTACCGTGAACTGGACCGTACACCGCTCGCGCTACTGGTCGCCTTTCTTTGGAGAGGAGATGGACGAGGAGGAACCCGGAGAGTACGGCGAGGAAGCGCGCTCCTACGGCTCCGAGGAAGTTTCGCAGGGATCGGGCAAACTCGACCCCGACGGCCGCCTGCGCATCACCGTGCCGACCGAGCCTGCGGAGAACGACATGCGCTACCGCGTCGAGGCGCGCGTGACGGATTCTGGAAATCGCGAGATCAACGGATCGGGCGCGGTGCTCGCCACCGTGGGTCCATACGTGCTGAACGTCCAGCCGACGCAGTACGTCTACCAGCAAGGGGATACCGCCTCGGTAGAGGTTCAGGCGCGCGATTACGACGGCAACCCGGTGGACGCCGGCGTCGAGTTGACCGTAGCCGAGTGGCGCTGGGGGAAGCAGCCGAAAGGCCACGAGATCTACACCAGTTCGTCCCGGACAGGGCCGGGAGGCAAGGCCACGTTCAGGCCGCGTTTCAGCGATGGCGGTTCCTATCGCGCCGTGGCCGTCTCGCGCACGGCTGATGGCCGCGAGATCCGCGACATGGCATACATCTGGGTCGCGGGAGACGGTGGCCTCTGGGCGGGCGAGCAGGGAGAACGGCTGCAGATTATTGCCGACAAGAAGTCGTACAAGCCGGGTGAGACGGCAAACATCCTGATCGTCACGGGCGTTCCCGAAGCCCGCGTGGTCGTCTCAGTGGAAGGGCGGCAGATTTATAGCGCAGAAGTGGTACACGCGAAATCGCCCTCAGTTTCCGTCTCGGTCCCGATCAGGTCCGAGTACCAGCCGGACGTTTATGTGACGGCCGCGTTCATCCGTGATAATCGTCTGTTCCAAGGCGCCAAGCGACTGAAGGTGCCGCCGGATGAGAAGCGGCTCGCGGTGGATCTCACGTCATCGAAGCCGCAGTACAAGCCCGGCGAGCCGGCCGTGTTCAGCATCGCCGCTCGTGACCACAACGGCAGCCCGGTCGCTGCGGAATTCAGCCTGGGTGTGGTGGATGAGGCCATCTACGCGATCCGCCGCGAGATGGCGCAGGACATCCTCAAGTTCTTCTATGGCTTCGGCTACAACCGCGTGAACACGGGCTCCTCGCTTCGTTATTACTTCTGGGGGCAGGCGGGGAAGCGCACCATGCAGCTTGCGCAGGTGCGGCAGCGCAACCTGGCGCAGCTCAAGCCGGAGCGGCTGGTGGATCCTGCTGTCCGCAAAGCCTTCCCCGATACGGCATTTTGGGCCGCGGGCTTGCGGACTAATGCGCAGGGGCAGGTGCAGGCGCGCTTCTCGTTCCCGGATTCGCTAACCACATGGCGTGCCACCGCACGCGGGGTGACCACGGACACACGCGTCGGCAGCGCCATTCACAAGGTGATCGTCCGCAAGAACCTGATCCTGCGGCTCTCCACGCCTCGCTTCCTCACGCAGGGTGATGAGGTCATAGTTTCGGCGCTGGTCCACAACTATCTCGAGAGCACGAAGAACGTGCGCGTGTCGCTTGACGTCGATGGCGCGGACATTCTGGAGGGCGCTACGCAAGACGTGAGTGTCGCCAGCAAGGCCGCGGCCAAGGTCGACTGGCGGCTGCGCGCGAACCCGGGCGCCAAGGTGACGCTGCTGGGCAAGGCGCTGACGGATGAAGAGTCGGACGCGATGGAGATTGCATTGCCGGTGCAACCCTTCGGCGTGAAGATGTCCGATTCGCGATCCGGCACGTTACCGGACGCGACCGCCCACGGCGGCGCCAGACTGACCTTTCCAGCCGACGCGACTCCCGGTTCGCGATCGTTGGAGGTCTCGGTGACGCCGTCGCTGGCCGGGGCACTGTTCGGCGCGCTCGATTATCTGACCAGCTTCCCTTACGGCTGCGTCGAGCAGACCATGTCGAGCTTCCTGCCGAATGTGGTGGTGGCGCAGGCCGCGAAGCAACTCGGGTTGAAGACGGACGATGCCGCGCTTGCGAAGAAGATCCGCGCCGGCCTGGAGCGCCTCGCCGATTTTCAGCATGAAGACGGTGGCTGGGGCTGGTGGAAGACCGACGAAAGCGATGGCTTCATGACTGCCTACGTAGTGGCGGGACTCGCGCAGGCGCGCGCCGCCGGCGTCAGCGTGAACGCGCACAGCCTGGACCGGGGAGCCGGGTGGCTCATCCAGAACTACGCACAGCTAAAGAGCCCGGAGGCGGACCTTCGGGCGTACATCGTGTACGCTCTCGCGCTCGCGGGCAAGTCGAATCCGGAACTGCTCGAAGACGCGGCGGGACGGCGTTCCGGCATGACGGCCTACGGGCTTGCCGTTCTGGGCCTCGCGTTCCATGAGGTTAAAGACCAGCGGGCGGCGCAGATCGCCGCGACTCTCGAGACCTCCGCCAGCCAGGGCGGCGAAGAGGCGTGGTGGCCGGTCGATCGCGATACGCTGATGCGCTTCCACGGCAGCACCACGCCGGAAGCGACGGCCTACGCCGTGAAGCTGCTCGCGGCAGTGAAGCCCGAGAGCCCGCTGCTCCCGAGGGCTGCCGCGTGGCTCGTGCATCATCGGAGCGAGGGCTACTACTGGGCCAGCACCAAGCAGACCGCGATGGTGATCTATGGCCTGACCGACTACGTCAAAGCGAGCGGCGAGTTGAAGCCGGATTTCGCAGTCACGGTGCGCGTGAACGGCCGCGAGGTGCTTTCCCGCCGCTTCACCGCTGCTGACGCGTTCGCGCCGCAACCCCCGGTGGTGCGGCTTTCCGAAGCGGAGCTGGCGCCGGGCATGAACGAGGTCGCCGTGTCGAAGAACGGAACCGGAAAGCTCTACTGGTCGGCGCGCGCCGAGTATCACCGGCCGGCTACCCAGGCCATCTCCCGTTCCGACCTCAGCATCACGCGCGAGTACTTCCGGCTCACGCCTCAACGTGAGGACGGCCGCATCACGTATGACCTCGCGCCGCTGGATCGAGCGCTTGCACCGGGCGATACCGTCGCCGTGAAGCTGACCCTGAATGCGCCTGACGAAAAGTACCTGATGATCGAGGATCCGATCCCCGCAGGGGCCGAGTTTATCGAGCGCGACGATCTGTATGAAATCAAGGGCAAGCCGCCATGGTGGCGCTGGTGGTTCACGCGCCGCGAGTTCCATGACAACCGTGCCGCGCTGTTCCAGACCTGGGGGAGCTCGAAACCGATCGAGTATTTCTACCTACTCAAGATCGTGAACCCGGGGGTATTCAAAGTGAGCCCCGGCCGCGCCGGACCGATGTACCAGCCCGAGAGGTTCGCAACAACCGAGCCGAAGGTGGTGGAGGTGAGTCAATGACCGCTCTTCTGGATGCGCTGAGTCTGGTGCTGAGCCGTAAGCTGCTGTGGCTGGTGCACGTGGTTGGGAACGCCGTCATGTTGTTGGCAGTCTGGTGGTGGCTTGGCTTGCCCGACGAGACTGTGGGGCAAATCGCAGTCTCGGCCTTTGCGGCTGCAGTGCTGCTGGCGCTGTTCGTCTGGATGCACACCGCCGCGCTGGCCGCGTACCGCGAGCCTGCCGGCGTCCCATGGATGAAGGCGCTGAGGCGCGTGCCCCTCCTTGCGATATGGCTGGCGGTGCTCATCGGCGTATGCTGGGCCGTGCTCCGGTACATCGGCCCGAACGCGCTGGGGTTCGTTGTGCTCGGACTCGCGCTTCTCGCGTTGGCGCCCGTCGCATCCCGTCTGGCGACGGGCCGCAGCACGGCGCGGCTGTACCGGGAGTGGCGGTATCACGCACTGTTCCTGGCGGTGCTGGTCATCGGTTACGTGCCGGTGATGCTCGCCTCGTGGGTGCCGGCGGTTTCGGGCTTGAAGCAGGAATTGTGGAGCGCCGGGATACGGCTCACGCTCGGTTACCTGATCGCCGTGACGAACTGGCTCTTACTCGTGGCCCTGGTCAGCCGGCTCGCCGAGGTCCGGGGGCAGGCCGTCGCGCAGCCAGCCTAGCATTGCGCCAAGGCCGCGCTCCGTTGCCAGACGGCCGACGCGGGTCCGCGGGTTGCGGTCGGTGAGATATGCGGCCAGCCCTTCGCGGAACCACAACGGCAGGCCCGGCCGTGCGCGCGATTCAAGCGCGATGTGCAGCGCTTCGTGCAGCAGCGTGCGATCCAGCGTGCCCGCGCCACGCAGCACCTGCGCCGGCTGAAGGTGGATCACGGCGCCGCGCGCGAACGCCGCAACGTTGCCGGCTTCGCCGGTCGCATCCCGGAACGCGGCCACGCTCGGGTACACACGGAACTGCGCCCGGCCGGGGATTGCGATGCCGCTGCGACGCTCCGCTTCTGAGACGGCCCGGTCGGCGGCGGCGGCAAGAGTGCGATCCGCCGAGGGTTGCGTGGTCCACAGGTCCACGCGCTCGCCGCCAAGCCGGGTCCACTGGAAGTCCCGTGCGCCACGGCCCACCACCGTGCCCGGATAATAGTGCGCCAGGATTTCGCGATAAGTCTTTCCACGCGCGCCGAGCGCGTCCGCTCCGCGCTGGCATAGGCCGATGCCGTGCCCGGCTCCGCTTCCCCTAAACGCGACTGCGCTGCCTTGATCGCGCGCCGAGTACAGCGTGCTCCGCAACAGGTTCCAGCCGAGCGTCTGGCCGATGGCAGTGTGCAACGCGCCCGCGGGCACCGCCAGTCCGCCCAACTGGATTGACGCCGCGCGTCCCGAGGGCGTCCTCTTGATGACGCTAAACGGCGCATTCTCCGCAGCGCTGCGGAACCCCGCCGATCGAAGCGCACGCACAAGGTCGCGCTTCGCGATACTTGCGGTCCACGTGGATGCGCCGCAATCAGGGTCACGCACGCGCAGCAGGTATAGCTCGTCGGAGTCAGCCTCGGTTGAGCCACCGCAATCGGCGTGATAGTACGCAGCCACGGGCCGTCCCTGGTGCCACGCCATCTCGCCGCCGGTGGCAGACGCCGCCTGGCGCACGCGTTCCGTAACGGCGGAAAGTCGCAGGTCCTGGCAGTGTGTTGTGTCGCAGAAATCGAAGCCCTCTGCGGCGTGTCGTCCCGCGAAGCGGTGCGCGTATGTTCGTGCCGCCACCGCCATCGCTTTCAGCGCCTCATCGGATCGCAACACGGTCGCCTCGCCGGCCAGCACCGCCGCGACGTACTCCTCCGGCGGGAGCGAGATTGTCTCACCATCCCGCCGGCTTACCCAGTGCAACCGTACGCGATAGCGCACCGTCGCTGTTGCCTCACTTCGCGATGCCTGCCACGCCCGGAACACCTCGCGAGCCAGCGGCGCCGCGTCCGCACCACCCTGCCCGCGCTCAAGGAAAACGACGACCACCACCTCCGGCTTGTCCGCCGGGGCGAATCCCGCGAACCAGCCATGCGAATAGCCGCCCGGGCCCGTCGTGCCCGTTCCGGTCTTCCCCGCAATCGCCAGTCCAGGCATGGCCGCGAGTTGCCCGGTGCCATAGCGCACGCAGCCCTCCATGCCTTCGAGCACCGGCCGCAGCCGCGGTTCGCGCGCAATCCGCAACGCCAGAGAACGATATGCCGCGGCAAGGCCACGGGGAGTGACCTGGATGTTGGCCTCGCCGATCGCCTGTAGCGCGAGTTGCTCCGCATCAGTGGCAAGGCTGGCCCGCCCAACTCCGTTCAACACGCCCAGGAGCTCCTCCGGCTTCAGACTGCGTGCGGCGTTGGAGAAATAGTGATTGCAGGAATACGCGAGCGCGGCGACGGCATCGAGCGGCGCGCCGGATTGCGGATGTGAACAATCGAGTTTCCGCGCGCCGATCCTGACAGTATGCGGACACGCAAGCGCCTGACCGGGGCGGAAAGCAGAGGAGCCCAGCAACGCCGCCAGCGTGAACGGCTTCATCACCGATCCCGGCCGCGCCAGCGTGCGGCTCGCCACCGCGGCGTTGTGCTGCGCAATCACCGAACCGCTGTGCGCATCCAACACGACAACTGCTCCGGTTCGTCCCCGCATCACACCCGACACCACAGTGTCGAGTTGCGGGACGGCCAGCAGCAGGCAGACTAGCGGCGCAACCGGCGTGGCTTGTACCTCTTCAGCACCTGGCGCCATTCACGTTTCTTGCAGGCCGGGCATTTTACGTACTTGCGGTCACCGCCGTTCGGGCTGATGAAATCTGCGAACGCGGAGAGCTGAAAGGTCGCGCCGCACCGCTCGCACTGGTAGCCGCTGGTGCGGGAGTGCCAGGTCACGAGCCCCAGAACGGCGACGATGGCAAGCGGAATGAACAGCAGCGGGTACCGGGGAACCACCGTGAGGGCGAATGCGCCGAGGAAGAGCACCCAGAAGCTGAGGAGCAGGAGGGTCTCAGTCCAATCAGTCTTTCCGGGTTCGCGAAACACCGCCATCGGGACTGTTATAACGCATCAGGCGAACCTGACGGTTCGGTTGCGGTCTCGGGTGCGGCTTCTTCCGTTGTCGTGTAAAACGCCTTCAGCTTTCGGGCTGTGGCGCGGCCCACGGCTTCGGCGAGCTGCGACTCCGTCGCGCTACGCACCGCTCCAGCGCTGCCGAATGTTTCCAGCAGCTTCCGCACCGTTTTCGGACCGATCCCCGGAGCGTCGTTCAGCTCCGAGGTCAGGCTCTGCGCGTTCCGGCGCGAGCGGTGGAACGTGACGGCGAAGCGGTGAGCCTCGTCGCGCACACTCTGGATCAGGTGCAGCACGGGGGAGAAGCGGTCGAGCACGACGGGCTCCTCCTCCTGGCCGAGCACGTAAATCCACTCCTCCCGCTTCGCGATGGACGCGAGCGGCTGGTCCACGATGCCCGCCTTCTCCAACGCCTCCGCCGCCGAGTGAAGCTGCCCGAGCCCGCCGTCAACCAGCACCAGGCTCGGCATCGGCGTACCCTCTTCCTTCAGCCGGCTGTAGCGCCTGCCGACCACCTCGCGCATCGAGGCGAAATCGTCGTTGCCCTGCACGTCCCGGATGATGAACTTCCGGTAGTCGGACTTCTTCATCCGGCCGTCCTCCCACACCACCATGCTGGCCACCTTATCAGTGCCCTGTGTGTGCGAGATGTCGAAGCATTCGATGCGGCGCGGTGGATCTTCCAGTCCCAGAATCTCCTGCAAGCTCTCCTGTATGGCCTTCGACGATGGCTTGCTCACGCGGAAGCGCGCGTCGAAGCTGTGCTTCGCATTCACTTCGGCCAGGGCGAGCATCGCCTTTTTCTGCCCGCGCTGGGGCGTGTGAATCTCTACCCTCCGCCCGCGCTTCTCCCCAAGTACCTCTTCGAGCAGTTCGCGATCCTCGAACTCCACCGGCACGTGTACCAGTGCCGGGACGTACTGCTGGTCCAGATAGAACTGCTTTACCAATCCCGAGGTAAACTCCTCAGGCTCGAACTCCGTGGCTTCCTCCCAGAAGAATTCGCGACGGTCCACGATCCGGCCGTTCCGAAGGTGAAATATGTTCGCGGCCACCAGCGGCGGCTCGGCGTAGTAGCCGAAAATATCGGCGTCGTCGCCCTGCGCCGCGGCCATCTTCTGCTTCTGGTCCATCTCCTCGATGGTCGAAATGGCATCTCGCAGTACCGCCGCCTGCTCGAATCGCATGTCCTCGGCAGCCTGCGCCATGTGCCCCTGCAACTCGTCAATGAGGTCGCGATGGCGGCCTTCGAGGAACATCCGCACCTCGCGCACGGCGAGCGCGTACGCATCGTCCGTCGCGAGTCCCTCCGCACAGGGACCGTGGCAGCGGTGGATGTGGTACTGGAGACACGGCTGCGGCCGTTTCCTCGTCATGTCCACCTTGCAGGAGGGCACGCCGAAGAATCGATGGATGAAGTGGACGAGCCGGTGCGCCAGGTTGCCCGGGAAATACGGTCCGAAGTACGTCGAGCCGTCTTTGAAAAGGCGCCGCGTTACGTAAACGCGCGGATACTTCTCGCTCGTCAGCTTGATGTACGGGTAGGTCTTATCGTCGCGCAGCAGGATGTTGAAGCGCGGCTTGTACTGCTTGATGAGGTTGTTCTCGAGGGCGAGCGCTTCTTTTTCGTTATCGACCAGGATGTAGTCGATGTCGCGCGCCTCCGAGATCAGGCTGCCGGTCTTGACATCCGCCAGCTTGTCATCATTGAAGTAGCTGCGGACGCGACTCCGCAGGCTCTTCGCCTTGCCGACGTAAAGCACCTTGCCGCCCGCGTCCTTGTATAGATACACACCGGGCGCGGCGGGCAGACTACCGGCTTTTTCTCGAAGCTCCACTTGGATACTACACTAATAGTGTGGCACGACTGCTCGGTCTGGTTCTGTTCTTCGGCTGCTTCGCGTTCGCGCAGCAGCAGTTGCCCAATCCCCCCGAGGAGGACGAGTCGCTCGCCACGACCGAGTACGCCTTCAACCCGCTCCAGGCAGAAAAGGAAGTGAAGGTCGGCGAGTTCTACGCAAAGAAGGGAAGCTGGAAGGCGGCGTCCCTTCGCTTCCGCGAGGCAACCCGCTGGAACCCTGGTCTGGTGCAAGCGTGGCTGCGTCTCGGCGATGCCGAGGAGAAGCTAAAGAACCGGGCAGAGGCCAGGAAGGCTTGGGCCACCGCGCTCCAATTGGAGCCCAATCACGAGCGGGCCAAAGAGCTTCGCAACAAGATCGGAAAGGCCGAATCAGAGAAGAAGGCGGACCGCCGCTGATGCTCTACTCACGCCGCTCTGATTCGCGCCGCTCCAGTGATGCTACAAGCTTTGAAATTCCCGCCTCCCAGGCCGGAAACAGGTCTACCCACTGATACCGCTGCGCTACCGATGCCGGGACTCCGCAGGGTTCGAGCCGCAGCGGGATAAAGTAAACGCGATCCAGTGGAATCTCGGACGCACAATCGAGCGCGTACCGTAGCTCAGCCTGGAACCTGCCCCGTTTGAGCGTGGCTTTTCTTGAAAAACACGCTATGAAGAAGTCCGCCACCGAGATCGCCTGTTCGATCGCGCGCGGCCAGTTCTGCCCAGGGAGCAGCTTGCGCCGGTCCATCCACGGGTCGAAGCCGCGGGCGGCGAGTTCATCGAACAGGCGCTCCACAATCGGAGCATCTTCAACCACGTAGGCCAGGAAGATCCTGGGTTTCTGATTCCGCGGAACGAACCCAATCTTTCCATCCGGAGCGCGCCATAAGAGACCTACGCCGTCGATTTCGACCCTGGCGCCCAGTTCGAGACATTCCCGCACCGCGCGCGTAACTTGTTCGAGCGCACTCGCGCCGCGGTTCCCCGTCTCCAGCGGGCAAACGGGGGCCAGCTCCGATTTGGCAACCCGATCCGCGCTCACCGCTTGCGGCCCCTGCCCGTCTTGAACACGGTACCGTTTTCGCCTGGCACGAGTTTTCCCAGCCCCGGTAGTTCGGCCGCCTCGCCGCGGCGCAGGCGGGCGAGAATATCGTGCACGACGCGGTCCAGTTGATCGGCGGCAGCGGCACGGCTTTGCCCGGTACTGCGTGCCAGATGCGCGGTAAGTTGCTCTTTCCTCACGAGCACATGCTAACGGGCGCACATCCCGCCGCCACAACCTGGAAAACCGTAAGTAGTTGAAAGTACCTGCGAAACTATTTCGAGCACCGAAGCGAACGCGCGACTGTCAGAAGCCCGGCTTGCTGACAGGAACCTCCACCACGTCCTTGGCGTACTTCTTCGCGACGTCGCGTATCTTTGCCGCGTTGCCCACCAGCGTGAACGTCAGAGCCTCGCCGCCGAAATACTTCCGCGCGGCAGCGTTCGCCTGGTCTAGCGTCACCGCATCGATGCGCGAGAACAGATCGTCGATTTCGCCGCGCCCTAACCCGAACAACTCCAACTCGCCGACCTCCGCACTCAGTTGATCCGCAGTCTCGAGCGCCTGAGCCGGGAAGGTGCCCTTCAAGTACGCCTTAGCGGAAGCGAGTTGCTCTTCACTGATGCCCTTCTCGCGCAAGCGCTTGATGATGTCCAGTGTGAGGTCGATCGCCTTCTCGGTCGCGTCTGTGCGCGTATAGGTGAACAGGGTGATCGCGCCGGTGAGCCGGTTCTCGTCCACTCGGGAGCCGGCGCCATAGGTCAATCCGGAGTTGACTCGCAACTCGTCGTTCAACATCGACGTGAAACGGCCGCCGAACAGCGTGTTGACGATCCAGACGGGCACGCGGTCCGGATCCGTCCGGGTGATGCCGGCGTTGCCGATCGAGTAGTAGGTCTGGGTGGCGTCCGGCTTATCGACGAGCAGAAGCCTTGGCGCCGGTGGCTTCGGCGCGGCTGCCTTGCGCCATTCGTAGGCCGTTCCGGCCGGCACCGAGCCAAACAGCTTTTCGAGTTGGGCGCGCATCGGCGCCGCCGCGAAGTCTCCGGCAGCGACCACGATCATATTTCGGCCCGCGTAGACACGGGCGTGGTACCCGGCTATGGCGGCGCGGGTGATCCGTTTCAGTGAGATCTCGTCGCCGCTCGCGGGGTGTCCATACGGATGCTCCGCGCCGAAGAAGAACCGCCGGAAGTACACCGGCGTCGCCTGCATAGGCTCGTCCTTGATAGAACGTGAGGCGTCTATGCCCTGGCTGATCGCCTTCGATACTTCTGCTTCCGGGAAGGCAGGCCGCAGCAGCGCATCACCGAGCAAGTCGAGCGCACGAGCCGTGTCCTTAGCCATGAACTCGGTAGAGATCGACGTCGCCTGAGCGGTGGCCCTCGCATCGAAGGTCGCGCCGAGCGCGTCGAGTTCCTCCGAGAACTGGTCCGCCGTGCGGGTTTTCGTGCCGCGACGCAGTAGTTCCGCCGTCGTCGATGCCAGACCGCCCATGTCCGCCGGATCGGACTCGACGCCGCCCTTTACAAACACACGGACCGTGACCAGCGGAACACCGGGACGGGGCATCACGTCGAGCACCACGCCGTTCGGCAGCACGGTGCGGCTGTATTCCGGCAGCCGTACCCCCGGCGCCGACTGCGCCCATGCTGCCGCTGCGACCAGAATCAACCCGAGCGCCTTCATTTCGTTCCCTCCGCCTTCTCCGGAATCAACGTCGCGATGGTACGGTTGCGGGCGCCGAGGTACCTCTTCGCCGCCTCCTGCACTTGCGGGGCTGTCACCTTGGCGATCTCCTGATCCGCCGTCAGCAGCTTGCGGTAATCGCCGAAGAAGACCTCGTACTGCCCCAGCAGGTTGGCCTTGCCCCCGATGGTCTTGAGCTGCCGGTAATGAGCGGCAAGGAGCTGGTTCTTCGCCTTATCGAGTTCCGCAGGCATGATGCCGCCGTTGCGCACGCGCTCGACTTCTTCGATCAGCGCAGCCTCAGTCTTCGCAGGATCGACACCGGCACGCGGCTGGACGAAGAACTGGAACTGGCCCGGGTCGAGCGAAACATCGATCCCGCCGCCTACCTCCAGGGCGATTTGGTCGCGGTCCACCAGCCGGCGGTACAGGCGCGAACTGCGTCCTGCGGCCAGCACGTTGGCAAGCATGCGCAGCGGCCAGTACTCGGGGCTGGCTGAGTTCGGCACGTGGAAGCTCAACAGCTGCATGGGCAACTGCGCCTCCTTCGTGACCACGACGCGCCGCTCGCCCATCTGCTCCGGCTCCCGCGTGCGCACTGGAGGAGGCGGCTCCTGGCGCGGGATCGGCTCCAGGTACTTCTTCGCCAGTGCAATCACCTGATCGGGCCGGATGTCGCCCGTCGCCACCAGAACGCAGTTGTTCGGTGCATAACCCATGCGGAAGTGCTGCCTGAGATCATCCATCGTCCAGGCTTCGATGTCCGAGGCCCACCCCACCACCGGCCAGCCGTACGGGTGCGCCGTATACGCCGCGGCATTCAGTTGTTCGTCCAGCAGCCCGGCGTTATCGTTCTCAACGCTGGCGCGCCGCTCGGAGTAGACAACGCCGCGTTCGGATTCGATGATCTTCGGGTCAAAAGAGAGGTCCCGTATGCGATCCGCTTCCATGTCGAACATGAGCTCGAGTGCGTTGCTGGGAAACCAGTCGGTGTACACCGTCACGTCACGGCTGGTGTACGCGTTGTTGTGCCCGCCCGCCTTTTCCATCTGGATGTCGAATTGCTTCGGTCCGTACTTCTTCGCGCCGTTGAACATCATGTGCTCGAAGAAATGCGAGACGCCGGTTGCGCCGGGGTGCTCGTTCCGCGAGCCGACTTTAAAGAAGAAGTACAGCGCGGCATTCGGGATGTCGTGGTCCTCATGGATGATGACCTTCATCCCATTGGAGAGAGTGTGGGTGGTTACCTCGAGCGTTTGCGGGAGAGCGGCCGACGAAAGCAGCAGTCCCAAAACTGCGAGTCGCATGCGTTCAATTTAGCGAACTGGGCGGCAAATTGTCTGAGAATCGCCGCGCCCGCTCCCCACCATCTCGAAGGAGGATTCTGTCTTGGACAACCGTGAACGGCAGCGTGCCATCGACCTGACTCTCAGCAATCTGGACAAGCAGTTCGGCAAGGGCTCGGTGCTCCGGCTCGGGTCGAAAAACGTCCTGCCCGTCACCGTGATCCCGAGCGGAGCGCTGTCGGTGGACGCGGCGCTCGGCGTAGGAGGGTTCCCGCGCGGCCGTGTCGTCGAAGTGTTCGGACCCGAGTCGTCCGGCAAGACGACTCTCGCGCTACAGGTGGTTGCGGAAGCGCAACGGGCGGGCGGCACGGCCGCCTTCATCGATGCCGAACACGCGCTCGATCCCGTTTACGCAAACAGGCTGGGCGTCGATACGGACAACCTGTTGGTATCGCAGCCCGACCACGGCGAGCAGGCGCTCGAAATCGCTTCGGCGCTGGTTAGTTCAGGAGCGGTCGATGTTGTCGTAGTCGATTCCGTGGCGGCGCTGGTGCCGAAGGCCGAACTCGAAGGCGAAATGGGCGACTGCCATGTCGGCCTGCACGCGCGCCTGATGTCCCAGGCTCTCCGAAAGCTCACCGGCGCTGTGTCGCGCACCAATACGTGCCTGATCTTTATCAACCAGATCCGCGAGAAGATCGGCGTAATGTTCGGCAATCCGGAGACCACAACGGGCGGGCGGGCGCTCAAGTTCTATGCTTCGGTGCGCGTCGAGGTGCGGCGCGCGGCTGCTATTAAGGACGGCGATCGCCTGATCGGTAACCGGACCAAAGTGAAGGTGGTGAAGAACAAGGTGGCTGCGCCATTCCGTGAAGCCGAGTTCGACGTGCTCTACGGCGAGGGCATCTCGCGTGAGGGCGACCTGCTCGACATGGGCGTGTTACATAACGCTGTGGAAAAGAGCGGCTCGTGGTTCAGCTATAAGGGTGAGCGGCTCGGGCAGGGGCGCGACTCGGCACGACAATTTCTGAAGGACCACGGTGATGTGCGGGAGCGGCTGGATGCGCACATTCGCGCCACGATCGGACTGCCTGCGCCAACGGCCGAAGCCGCTGCTGCGGTGGCGCCATGACCGCGTGCGGGGGCGATATGATGATGCGCGAGCGCGGAAATGCCCGTTCTGCGGGGGGCCGGAGACCCTAGATGCACGGAAAGCCCCTAAAAACGGCCCTTCCATGCACATTTCCTCTTTACAACTGCGGCCTGTTCTCTTAAGATCGATTTGACCTGAGCCGATGAGACGGCTGTTGTCGGGTCCCTGTTCGCGCACAGTTCAATTGGGAGGATCCAGCAGAGATTTTATGGCTGAGACAAAACGGATGACGCAGACGGCGCTCGTAAAAGAGCTCGCCGGCGCCTGCGAAGTGAATAACAAATGCGCCAAGCAGTTCGTCACCTCGTTCGCGGAGATCGCGGTGCGTGAGACGAAGAAGAATGGCGTTTTTGTGATCCCGGGCATCGGGCGCCTCGTCCGCCTGGAGCGGAAAGCGCGCACGGGCCGCAATCCGGCGACCGGCGAAGCGATCAAGATCCCGGCCAAGAAGGTCGTGAAATTCCGCGTCGCCAAGTCGGTTAAAGACGCCATCGTCCCGCCGAAGAAGTCCAAGTAACGCGGCGCCGTATCCTACAATAAAAAAACCCCGCGGGCTTCGGTTCGCGGGGTTTGGTTTTTGATGCCGAGATGAATCGCTGCTCAAATTGCGGGCAGCGTCAGGAAGCCGTCATGCGTGCTTCTTTTCTTCGGCCGCCTCTTTAGACTGGTCGCCTTTCAAGGCGTGCTTGAAGTTGCGAATGCCCTCGCCCAGCCCTTTGGCCACCTCGGGAATCTTCTTGCCGCCGAACAACAGGACGGCGACTCCGAGGATCACGAGCAGCTCAGGCAAGCCAATAGACCTCAACATGGGGCCTCCTTACTACGTCTCGTCCCATTGTAGGGAGGCGTTATGACCGGAGTCAAGCCGGTCACCGGGTGACAGCCGGCCCGGATCTTGTTGACGAAATTAGGCTTCCGAGTATGGTCAGTTTTACACTCCCCGTGACTTTTACATACGGTTGCTGAACGCACGATTCTGGTACCCTGTTCGTCAATGGCTGGAAACACAGCTTCAAATCACTGAAACCACTGGAGACGCAACCGCGTCGGACACGATGTATGGGAAGTTTGAGCGGGGCTCTCCCGCTTCCCGCGTCCGGCGAGCGGATTGCAGTGAAGCAGAGAGTGGACTACAAGAACACCGAAGAAGCCGCGTTGGTAAAGCGGGCTCAGGGAGGCGACGAGATGGCCTTCCGTGAGGTCGTTGAGCGCTATCAGTCCAAAGTGTTCTCGATCATCTACGGCATCCTCCGGAACCACAACGACGCCGAGGACATCGCGCAACAGGTGTTCACAAAGGTCTACTTCTCCATCCGGAATTTCGATTTCCGGAGCTCACTGCTCACCTGGATCTACAAGATCACCGTCAACGAGTGCTACGATTACCTGCGCAAGAAAAAGGTTCGGAAGCTCGTCTATGAGAGCGATTTCACCGAGGAGGATGCTCTTCGGATGGAAAATTCCGAGCCAGCAAGGGATCCGCACCAGCCTGTTGACGTCACGCTCGCTCAACGGGACCTCGCCCTCAAACTTCTCGCCCGTCTGCCGGAAGAGGAGCGCACGCTGCTCCTGCTGAAGGAAGTGGAAGGACACTCGGTCGAAGAACTCGCCGCGATGACGGGCATCAACGAGAATACAATCAAGGTCAAGCTGTTTCGCGCCCGGCAGAAGTTGCTGAAAGTCGCTCAGCGGCTCACACGGTCGCCAGGGCTGGTGACGGCGTAGTTCGGGACGCCGCCCGCCGGCAGTTTGAAGCGGACGCGCCGGTTTAACCGGTAAAGAAGATCCGCCCGGGACCGGCTCGATCCGGACCGGGAAATTGTACCTGAGACGCCCGAGAGAGGTGTCCGGGGTTTGAGGGAAGAAGAACCAGTATGCATGGGCTTATCAGGGATCGCCTCGAGGAATACCTCGACGGCGCTCCCGGCAGGAAGTTTCCTTTGGAGATCGAGCGGCACTTGCAACGCTGCGAAGAATGCCGTGAAGAGGTGAGCTGGATGCAGGAGCAGTCTAAGCTGCTTCGCGCGCTGTCTCCGGCACAGGAGATGGATCCCTCTCCCGGTTTCTACGCACGGGTGTTGAACCGCATCGAAAAACAACAGACCACCTCGGTGTGGAGCGCATTTCTGGATCCCGTTTTCGGACGCAGCCTTTCGGCCGCGGCCCTCGCGATGGTGCTGCTCGCGTTCGGGTTCCTGGCGTATTCGCAACCGGGCAACCAGCCGGATGTATCGGCAGTCGAGGCTATGGTGTCCACTGACGCGCAGCCGCCGCTGGGCATTGATCGCGACCGGGACCGCGAAACGGTGTTCGTGACGCTGGCTACCTATAGAGACGAGTAGCGAACGATGAGTCCTGCGGCACACCCGTGGCGGAATCCCCGCATCGCACTCACGTTATTCCTGGTATTTCTGGCCGGCTTCAGCGCCGGGCTGGCGGTGTTCTCGCTTGGCGCTCAGCGATGGATGCGCGGAGCTGAGGCCGCGCCCCAATGGCGGGATACAGGCGACCCGGGAAGACAAGCTTTGCTCAACCGCTTCAAGAGCGAACTGAGCTTGACGCCGGATCAGACGCGGCAACTCGAAAGTGTCCTGGACGACTATTTCACCTATTACCACACGCTCCAAGCGCAGCTTGACGATGTACGGGCTTCAGGCCGGGATCGCATTCTCCGGCTCCTGGACAACGGGCAGAAGCGACGCTTCGAGCAGTTGATGGACGAGGTGCAAAAGCACAAGCAGTTGCGGTAAGCCCCGATTGCCAAACGGCAATGGGGATGGTAATCTGAAACCGAAACGTGGATTGATTTAGGGTTCGCCCAAGGGCGGCCCAGCTAATTGCAACCACGCTAAAAAGTGCTAAAGGCGTAGTTGGCAGCCAGCGACCCTGTGGCCTTTAGCCGCAGGGTTTTTGTGTTTCTGGGCCGATTGCGCTTTCGGACGCGCGCCGCGCGCGGGAGGTATGACGTGAGCGTTTGGCCCAATTTCACACAGCCGAGTTCCGCCTTGGTCGGATCTGAGGGTGAACTCGTCTCCATTCACATTTCAATCGAGCCGCGCTTGCTCGAGCGGTTGCTCGACACGCTGGCTCAGCTCGATTTTCCGATCAATCCGGAGATCCGTCACGCTGGCGGCCCTGTCACCCTGGTCGAATTCCCAGCCTGGACGTCCCGCGTTCCGGCTGTCCGGGAGGCGGTACTGAGCGCAGGCTTCGATTCGGGATCTCTTGCCGTGGTCGGTATGCTGGAAGCGATTCATTCTGAGCGGCGTATCGCCCGGGCTACCGCGTAATCGGAACCAGCCTACGAACCGGCATCCGGGCTAGAATAGCTGCCGGAGGGCCGCTCATGTCCGCCGGGGTGCATGTAACGCCGTTTGCCGGGGCGTGGTATCCCGCCGATCCAGCCGAGTTGCGCGACCTGCTCTCGCGTCTGTGGCACGCTTCGGAAGAGCGCACGGGCCGGTCCGCGCCGTCAGGCCCGGCCGGATTCGTCGTGCCGCACGCGGGCCTCATCTATTCGGGCTCAGTCGCCGCTGCCGCGTACAGGCGACTCGGCGCACCGCCAAGCATTGTCCTGCTCGGCTTTGCGCATCACGGCGCGCCGCCCGGCTGCTGGCTGCCCGAAGTGGAAGTGTATCGGACGCCGCTGGGCGACATTGAGGTAGATCGCGGCGCAGTCGAACGGCTCACGGCTTCCGGGGCGTTCCGCCGGATGGAGGAGGACGTTCTGTGCGACCATTCCGTCGAGATCCAGCTTCCGCTGCTTCTGCACGCGGCCCCCGCAGCCAGGCTGATCCCGGTGTATGTCAGCCGCCTGGACCCCGAGGAGCGGAAGGAAGCCGCGCACGCGCTGGCAGCGCTAACCCGCGACGGCGCGGTCCTGATTGCGAGCTCCGATCTCACTCACTTCGGCCGCTCCTTCGGGTATCAACCCTTCCCCGCTGATGGCTCCGCGCCGGAGCGCCTCCGCCGCCTTGATGAGAGCACGATCGAAGCTGCAGGTAGCCTTCGCTCGAGCCGGTTCCTGGATGCGGTCCGTGCAAGCGGCTCGACAGTGTGCGGCACGGCGCCGATCTCACTTCTCCTCGATGCCATGGCCGCGATTGAACCGGCGACAGGCGAAATCTTTCAAGACACGCTGGATTACCGCACCTCCGGTGACATCACCGGCGATTGGACGCATTCAGTCAGCTACGCCGCGCTCGGTTACTATCCGTGGCCCTCGCTCGAACTGAACGCCGAAGATCAAAGGCTTCTTCTCGATAGCGTTCGGCGAACGCTATTACGCTATCTGGAAACAGGCGTGCGGCAGGCGGTGCCGCCGGAGCGCATCACCCCCGGCCTGGAGCGTCGCGCCGCAGCGTTTGTCACGCTGCACAAGCATGGCGAGTTGCGCGGTTGTGTGGGGCGCCTGTGCGGCGGAGATCCGGTGGCTCGAATCGTTCCCGAACTCGCCCTTTCAGCCGCGCTCGACGATTCCCGATTTGAGCCGCTCACAGCGGGCGCAAACGGGAGTGACATCCGAGCCGAGATTTCGATCCTCTCGCCACCGAAGCGGGTGGACTCGCGCTCGGCATTCCGTGTCAACGAGCACGGCGCCATCCTCGAGACGGACTGTGATCGTGGCCTGCTGCTGCCGCAGGTGGCGATAGAGCGCCAGTGGACGGCGGAGCAATTTCTGAATGCCCTGGCGCGCAAGTCCGGGACCACTCCCGAGGCGTACGAAGACGCCGCCACGAAGCTCTCGGTGTTCCGCGCGCAGGTGATTCGCTGAACTGTCGATAATCTCCGCGGTTCTGAACGCCGGGACAGCACGACGAAATTGCCAGCGTCACCTCGGGGAACGTGTCCGGCGCGGATTCGAAGCGGGGTTGCGAGTGGGGCGGCGCGCGCCCCACTCACGGTTCGAACGTTCTATCTTGACGAAGGCGAGAACAGCAGATCGATTTGGGTGGTGCTCTCAGTCGGCTGCCCATTGAGCATTGCTGGCTGATAGACCCATTTCTTCACCGCGTCGGCGGCCGCCTGGCGGAGCAGCGGCGGACCCTGGAGGGCTCGTGCCGATCTTACCTTGCCATCGGGGCCGATCAGGGCCTCCACTCGCACCGTGCCCGAGACCCGGGCGTTCCGCGCAAGACCCGGATAGACCGGCATTTCGCGCTTGATGAGCCGGGCATCCTGCACCATACCGCCGATCTTCGGCGGGGCTGCTGTCGCCGTCGTCTGGCGAGCTGCCTGCGGTGACGCCGATTGCGCCGGCACGGCCGGAGGAGGCGCCGCCGCCGTGATCGACGAAGGAATCGCCATGCTGCCGCCGATCGGCGTCGAGCCCTGAAGGTCAAGGCTAGGCGGTTCGCTGATCGAAGGCGGAGCGCTCAGGCGGGCGGCCAGCGATTCCGGCTTGGGCGGCTGGGCCGTGACAACCGGAGTTGCCATCACTTCCGCCTTGGGCGACTGGGCCGCAGGCGCGGGGGTGGCGGCTACCTGTTCAACGGGCTTCGCAGCGGCGGGCATTTCAGCCGCGGGTACGGCGGTCAATTTCTGAGGGGCCTGCGCGGTTTGCTGGGACGTCGCCTGCTGGTCAACGGGCGCCGGTGAAGGCCGGCCCGCAAGAACACGCATGGACTCACTGACGCTCTTGCCGCCCTTCACGTCCGTGACCTCCAACCGGAAGCTGACGTCGTTGGTCATGGGCGTGTACACCACGTTGCCGCTGCGGAGGAGACCCAGGTCCAGGTCAGCGTCTTCGCGGTGGTCGCCATCGTTGATGGTCAGGGTCGCGCGCGACGCGGTCTGGATCGCGCTCGCGTTACGGTTCCACGTAAGCAACAATTGGCCGGCATTGCGCTCCACGCGGAGGGACAGAGCATCAGCCTGCGCAGACTCTTGCGCCGGCTTGCCGGAGAACAGGAACTTGTACGCCGCGCCGCCGCATAGCAACACGACGATGAGCCCGATCCAGATCCACTTATTGGCGAAAATGCCGGGATTGGCCGGCTCCGAGGTCGCGGAAAGCGGCGAGAATTCCTCCGGCTTCGGACGCTCCACCTTCGGTAAATCGGCTTTGGGCGCCGGAGCAGGCTCGGCCTTCACGGCCGCCGCCTTCACTTCCGGCTCCTTCGAGCTGACGGCATCAGGCGTGCCGCGCACCGGCGGTGCGGGAGCCTTCTCTTCCCGCTTCGCCACCGGCTGAATGGCCGGCTTCTCTTCCGGCTTCGGCGCTACTGCCTCTTCCTTCTTCACCAGCATCGGGCCAGCCGGACGCGCATCCACCTTCGCCTGGGGAGTAATCGCCGGACGCTCGTCGCGCTTGAACGGCAGGGGCTGGACTGGCTGCTTGTCCTCCCTTTTAGGAGGGGCGGGTGCGGCCTTCGC
>DATMXS010000430.1:0-38933 GCA_035561355.1 Bryobacteraceae bacterium
CGCTCCCGACGAGCGCAACCCTCATGCCGTTTGGAGGCTCGGAGGGTGGAAAGCCCCGGGCGCCGTTCTCACGAGCCCAATCGGCAAGGAAGCGCTCGAGGGATCCGATCGCGACCGGCTCCAGCTTGGTCTTCGCACTGCCGAGCAAGCAGGCCTTCTCGCAGAACAGCTCATGCTGGCAGACGCGGCCGCAGATGCCGGGGAAAGGCGTGTATTCGCTGATTTTTCCGAAGGCCGAGGGATAATCCCCGGACGCCATCAAACCGATGAACGCTTTGATATCGATGTGGAGCGGGCAGGCTTCCACGCATTTGGGCTGGCGGCAGTCCAGGCACCGAAGCGACTCGATCTGGGCATTCCCCGCGTTAAAGCCAAGCGCGACCTCCTCGCAGCTCGCGGATCGCGGTTCTGCGGCGAGCAGGGGCAGTTGTTGGCGGGGCGCTTTCGGGTTCCGTCTGGGCCTGGGAGTTTCGGACATAGAGAAGGAATGGTAGCAATTCGCAGGCCATCTGTAGATGAAACGGGCTTCACTTGACGACGGCCCGCCGGGTGACTGGCGGCGCTTCGCCGGGCGCCGCCTTGTGCTGTCTCGACACAACCGCTTATTGGGCCGCGGTGCGGAACTCTTCGAGCGCGATCGCTCGTGGAAAGAGGATGTTGTTCTCGAGGTGGATGTGCTGGTGAAGATCGGCTTCGAGTCCGGCGAGTTCGTGCATGAGCGCGCGGAAAGTGGGGCAGCCATCCTCAGGCGTTTGATAGCCGTTCGAGAGCGTGCGCATTCGCGCGAGGGCAGCGCCGGCGTTGTCGTGCTCGAGCAGCATCATGCGGATCGGGTTCGATATGGAGCCGAAGCAGGAGGCCCCGGCGCGGTTTTGCTCGAGCTGCTGGATGTAAGGGAAGAGAATGGCCTCTTCCTTCTGTAGGTGGCTGTCGAGTTCCGCATGAAGGCCGGCGTAAACCTTCCCGAGCTCATTGAGCCACGGCTTGTCGGCGGCGTGCTTGCTGATGACCTTGTCCATCCGGGCGGCAATCACGGGAAGTTCGTCGTACAGATACTTGTGATGCTTCGCGACGATGTGGTGCGAAAGCTCGGCCAGACCGGCCTGCGCCCAATCGCGGCCGGGGGATGCATCAGCGCGGGCAGCGGCTTCGATCTCGTTCATGAGCGCGGCCGCGGAAACGCCGGCTTCCTGGCAGGCTGTCTCGAGCGGGCGCTTTCCGTTGCAGCAAAAATCGATCTGGTATTTCTCGAAAACCCGGACGGAAGCCGGATTTGCGACTGCGATCTCGCGGACCGTTTGGTTCGTCATACAACCCGAGGATACGGGGGAAGCAGCGCTGGGTCAGTGACGGGGGTCACAAGACGAGGAGGTAGGAGGCAGAAGGGAGGAGCGAGGAGAAAACAGGATCGTCGCGGACTGCCCACACGGGCCGACGTGATGGAGGTCACGGTGATCGTGGCCTGCGAGGGTTAGGCTCGTGAAGCATGAGGGATTTTTCCGAGGCGCCGTTTTTGGTGATTTGGGAAGTGACGCAGGCCTGCGATCTGGCTTGCGTGCACTGCCGCGCCTCGGCTGAACCGGCACGGAACCCGTTTGAACTGAACACACAACAGGGATACGAGTTGCTGGACGAGATCCGCAGGTTCGGCGATCCGCTGATGGTGTTCACCGGCGGGGACCCGTTGAAACGGCCGGATCTCATGCAATTGATCCGGCACAGCACCGGCATCGGCCTGCGAACGACTGTGACACCCAGCGCCACGCCGCTGCTGACGCGCGAGGCGATTCTCGATTTCAAGAATGCCGGCGTCGCGCGGATGGCGATCAGCATGGACGGGCCGGACGCCGCTACGCACGACGGATTCCGGAGAGTCACCGGCTCGTTTGAACGGACGCTGTACGCGCTGGATACGGCTCGGGACCTCGGCCTCGAAACGCAGGTGAACACCACAGTCACCAGGCGCACGGTGGAACGGCTGCCGGAGATCGCACGCATCGTCGCGGACAAAGGGGCAAAGCTATGGAGCGTGTTCTTCCTGGTGACAACGGGACGCGCTGCCGCAGAGGACGACCTGACGGCGGAGGAGTACGAGGAAGTCTTCAAGTTCCTCTACGAGACGGCCCGGGCTGCGCCTTTCGAGATCAAGACGACCGAGGCGCAGCATTACAGGCGATATGTCGCGCAACAGCGCAAACGGGACGGCGGGCAGGTGGCCGCACGGACTGCAGGTGCTGGTATCAACGACGGGAAGGGCTTCGTTTTCGTGTCGCACACCGGCAACATCTATCCGAGCGGGTTCCTGCCGGTCTCCGCCGGCAATATCCGTCATGACTCGCTGGTCGATACGTACCGCAACTCGCCGCTGTTCCTGACGCTGCGCGATTCCGGCCGTCTGGGCGGGAAGTGCGGCAAGTGCGAATTCCGCAACCTGTGCGGCGGGTCTCGCTCCAGGGCGTTCGCACTCACCGGCGACTTCCTGGCCGAAGAATCACGTTGCACTTTTCAACCGCGGATTATGACCCAAAGTTGCTGAAAGTTTATTTAGACTTGTAAAATCGTCCGGAATTCTGCGGCCTTTCACCCAACCGTCCAGGTGTTTTGACCCACTGGTAATCGGCGTGCGCATTAATGTGCACATCCCCCTTGCGCGACCCTCGGTAATTTCGTACCTTTTACTCTTGGAGCTGGCCCGAAGTGCGTTCGGCCCTAGGACCGCTTCAGTTCGCTGCTGTTTATTTACGCGAGCTCTCTTAAGGAGTGTGAGTGCATGAGAGTACCGTTCACGAAGACGGCGGTACGGATCACGCTCGGAATTGGCGTGCTGGCCGCATCAGGGCTGGCACTGCTGAGTTCCGACGACATCCCCGTCTACACCACAGCGGATAAGGCGTATTACGCCGATGCCGAAACCCTGAATTACATCCGGCCTGGATTGAAGTTGGACATTCTCGGCGCCACAATCGGAAACGACGGCACGATCAAAGTCCGCTTCAAGCTGGCAGACCCTAAAGGCGTTCCGCTGGATCGCACGGGCGTTGAAACCGCCGGCGCGATCACGACGCGCTGGGTTGCAGCTTACATTCCGAAGGGCCAAACCAAATACGTTTCCTATTCGGCGCGCGAAGTTGCCAGCACCCTGCCAGGAAACGGCGGCAAGGGAACGCAGGCGACCGACGACTCCGGGTACCGTAACGAGGCCAACTACCAGAAGGTAGGAAACGGCGAGTACGTGTACACGTTCGCCACCAAGGCCACGAACGTCAACCGAAACGCTACGCATTCCATCGGCGTCTGGGCGGACCGCGACCTCGCCGAATTCGAGATGACGACGTGGCAGAACTCGGATTCGAAGGTCTTCACTTTCGTGCCGGACGGCACGGAAGTCAAAGATGTCCGCGACGTGATCAAGACCGCCACCTGCAACAAGTGCCACGGCAGCGGCGCGGGCATCCAGGCGCACGGCACCCGGCGCACGATCGAATTGTGCGTCCTCTGCCACACGCCGCAGACCGTGGATCCGGACACCGGTCACTCCATGGACATGACAGTGATGGCCCACAAGATTCACATGGGTGCTGAACTGCCGAGTGTCAAAGCGGGCGGCAAGTACGTGATCATCGGCTACCGGAATGCGGAGCACGATTATTCGCACGTCGGGTTCCCGACGGAGAGCCAAAACTGCACGATGTGCCACGAGCAGAACACCGGCGCCGCGCAGGCCACGAACTTCCTGACGAAGCCGACCAGGACAGCGTGCGGCTCCTGCCATGACAATGTGAATTTCGCGACGGGCGAAAATCACATGGACATGCCGCAGTTGAACGACAACTCCTGCGCCCGGTGCCACGAGCCCGAGGGCGAGTTGGAGTTCGACGCGTCGATCAAGGGTGCGCACACGATCGCGCGGTTCTCGCGCGACATTCCGGGCGTGGTTTTCGATTTCAAGGAAATCCGCGACGCGGAGGCCGGCAAAAAGCCGACCGTTGTGATCCGCGTGACGGACAGGAAGGGCAACGCGATCACGAAGCTGAACCGGTTCTCAGTGGTCATGGCTGGTCCGACTTCGGACTACTCCTCCTACATCTCCGAGGATCTGTCCAAGACCGCGATAGCGAGCGACGGTACCGTGACGCATACGTTTGTGAACGCCATTCCGGCGGACGCAAAGGGCACGTTCGCATTCGGCGTTGAAGGCCGCCGCGATGTGACCCTGATGCCCGGCACGAAGCAGGAACAGACGCTGCGCGATGCGGGCAAGAACGTCGTGAAGTACGCTTCGGTAGACGGCTCCGCAATCCGGCCGCGCCGGACGGTGGTCACGCTCGAGAAGTGCAACGCGTGCCACGGCAGCCTGGCGCTGCACGGCGGCAACCGGAGTACGATCGATCAGTGCGTGCTCTGCCACAACCCGAACAAGAATGACGTCTCGGTTCGCCCCAAAGATCAGGGCCTGCCGGTGACGGTGAACATGGCCTACATGGTTCACCGGATCCACACGGGTGCTCTGAGCGACAGCGAGTACGTTATTTACGGAAACGGCTCATCACGGAACGACTTCGGCCACATCGGCTATCCGGCCGATCGCCGCGAGTGCACCATGTGCCACGTGAACGGCAGCGAAGTTCCGCCGCTCGAGGATGGCATGCTGCAGGTTCAGAACCCCCGCGGGATCCTGAGCCCGATGGGTCCGACTTCGGCCGCCTGCCTGGGCTGCCACACCGAAACCTATACGGCTTCGCACGCTCTCTCCAACACGACGGAGCAACTGGGCGAAGCTTGTGCGGCGTGCCACGCCACGGGACGGAATGCCTCCGTACCCAAAGCCCACGCGCGTTAACATCAGTTAATATCAATTGTGCTGACCAAACCGCTCAAACTTACGGCTTGGCCGCCACAAACGGAAAGCGGAGGGCACTGCACTCCGCCGATCAAGGGGCCCTGGCAGCGGGGCCCCTTGGCCGTTTTCCTGGCGGCCTTTTTTCTTACTCCCGCTGTTTTCGCTCAAGCTCAGGCTCAGCCCGAGGCGACCAAGCCGGCTGGCTATGTGGGCTCGGATACCTGCCAGGGATGTCATGACGACATCTTCAAGGCGTTCCAGCGCAACCCACACCGCGTCGTCGAAACTGCGAAAAAGTACAAGTTCGAGACCATGGCGTGTGAGTCCTGCCACGGTCCCGGCGCGAAACATGCGGAAACGACATCGGCCGAGGATATTCTGAACCCGGCCAAGATAAGCCCGGACAAGGCGGACCGAAGCTGTCTGAAGTGCCACCTGAATACGCCGACGCAGGTCGGCCGCATTAATGGCGGGCATGCTCGCAGCCAGGTCTCCTGCACGGCCTGCCACCAGGTACACCAAGGGCAGGACAATCTTCGCCCGAGGAAGGCTTCGGCCATCAACCAGGACTGCGCGAAGTGTCACACTTCCGTGTGGGCCGAGTTCCAACGGCCCCACAGGCACCCCCTGCCGGAGGGTGGGATGTCTTGCGTGGATTGCCATAACCCGCACGGCGGCGTCGCGCCGGGGCGCAATTTGCGTTTCGTAGCGGCAAACGAGCCGAGCTGTTTCAGGTGCCACACGAACCTGCGCGGGCCGTTCACATTCGAGCACGCGCCGGTAAAGCTCGAAGGCTGCCAAACCTGCCACATGCCGCACGGCTCCGCGAACCCGCGGATGCTGGTCCGGCATGAGGTGCAGCAAGTCTGCATGGAATGCCATACGAATGCATCTGTGCCTGTGCGCGCCGGAAGCACAGCGAACGGCGGAGCCCAGGTGGATGCAATGGGCGGCCTGCCGCCGGCGTTCCACAATCTGCGGAACCCGCGTTTCCGGAACTGCACCGTTTGCCACGTTAAGATCCACGGCTCGTACGTGGACAGGGGCCTGGAGCGCTAGCCATGAGAATCATCGTTTTATTCATGCTCGCGGCCCTGGCCGTGCCAGGCCAGGAACAGAAACCCGACCTCGAAAAGCAGGAGAAGCCTGCCGTAACTCAGGAGGCATCCGAGCCCAAGGCGGAAGGCCAGCAAAAAGAGGCGGGCGAGGCAGCGCAACCGGCTGCACAGGACGACGCGGAGAAGGTCATTTTCGGGGACATCGACGTCGGCTGGCGCTTCCGCACCGACGTCGGCGGCGATATGAACACCTATCGTACGGTGGTCAACCAGGGCGAAGGCCCGTCGCTGCTCGGCGCGGATCTCACCATCCAGCCGAACGTCGGATGGATGGACCGGATGCGGATCATCATGACCTCCTGGGGTCCTGACCCGTACCGTACTGCCCGGTTCGACATCGAGCAGCAGCGGCTGTACCGGCTGACTGTCGATTACCGCGACTTTGCGTACTTCGATTTCCTGCCGTCATTCGCGAATCCGCTTCGCGATGCCGGTGTGTTTGCAACACAACGCGGTTGGGACCTGACCCGGCGCTCCACCGACGCCGAGTTGACACTGCTCCCGACCAGCCACATCGTGCCGTACTTGGCCTATTCGCGTGGTAGCGGCGACGGGCGGGGCGTGCAGAACTTCGTTGCCTCACGCAACGAGTACACGCTGCCTTCGCGGCTGTATGACCGCGCGAACAACTTTCGCGGCGGCGTACGACTCGAGTTCAACCGCGTGCACGCCACATTCGAACAGGGTTGGGTGCGCTACCGGGACGAGCAGGAACTGTTCCCGGGAAGCGTCTTGCCGAACTTCGGGACCACGCCGGTATCGGCATCGGGCAGGCCGTTGTTCCTGGATCCCGGATACCAGGTGTACGGGATGCGCGGCAACGCTCCGTTCACGAGAGTCATGGCCACGGCGAGCCCGTGGAACTGGATCAACTTGACCGGTGCGTTCCTGTTCAGCCAACCGGAGACGGACGTGAACTTCGCGCAGGTGGCAGCCGGAAACCTGGTAAGCGGAGCGACCGTGTTCCAGGGCCAGATGCTGCTGGCGACGGCCCGCTCCATCCAGCCGCACCCATCGGGGACCATTACCGCGGAACTGCGGCCGATATCGCGGCTCAGGGTGTTCGAGTCGTTCATGACGGACCGCCAGCACACCGCAGGCAGCGTCGCTCTGGCGGAGACACTTTTGACGGCGGCGCTGACCAACCAGCCGCTGAATACGACGGGCCTGGAGCGCCTCGTCTCGAACTACAACCAGAACGAGATCAACGCTCTGTTCGACCTGACTCCACGGATTACGTTGCGTGGCGGTCACCGTTATGTGTGGGGCGATAGCGAAGTTCCGCCCTCCATCGCGGCAACGTCGATCAACCTCAACCGGCAATTCGGCGAGTTGAAGCGCCATGTCGGATTGGGAGGCCTGACGTGGCGGACACGGGACAAGCTGAGCGTAACCGCCGATTTCGAGGGTGCGTCTTCGGATCGCTCCTACTTCCGCACGAGCCTGCACGATTACCAGCGTGGGCGTTTCCAGGCGCGCTATCAGGTGAGCTCGTCGCTGAACCTTTCAGCACGTTTCAACGTGCTCAATAATGATCGGCCGCGGCCGGTGTACCCGGCGGCGGGACCGGAACTCGGCTACTCGTTCCTGAGCCGGGACAACACGGTCACGTTGTTCTGGAATCCATCTAGCGGGAAGTACTTCAGTGTGCTTGCCGACTACTCGCGAACGACGTTCAAATCCAAGACCGATTACCTCGATCCGACCAGCCCGCTCGACACGTTTCTCTCCGAGTACCGGGAGAACGCGCACATCGGAACGCTGCTGGTCGATCTGCCGATCCGCGTAAGCGAGGGCGTTGCGCCGAAGCTTCAAGTCGGCGGTTCGTTCTACCGCGCCTCGGGCAGCCGGCCATCGCGCTATTACCAGCCGATGGCGAAGGTGGCCGTCCCGTTTGGAAGGTGGGTTGAGTGGCACTTCGATTGGCGGTACTACGGGCTTACACAGCCGTTTTACCTCTACGAGGGGTTCCGCGCCCATAACTTCGTAACGGGACTGCGGTTCAAGCTGTAAGCCGTAAAGAAACGACTGAAAAGGGCCGGATGCCGGGAACGGTGTCCGGCCTTTTTTTTGATTGCCGGGACAGCCGAGGCCATGGTCATCGGAACGCTCCTGCTACACTGAATGTGAATACACTTTCATGAACGACCCGGCTGGGGAGAAGGGGCGTTCAAGTGGCTCGAGGGGCGGCATGAAGCTGGTCATTTTCGGGCTGTCCGTGAGTTCGTCATGGGGAAACGGACACGCGACATTGTGGCGGGGGTTGATCCGGGCGCTGGGACGCCGGGGGCATCAGACCGTCTTCTACGAGCGCGACGTGGCGTACTACGCGTCGCACCGGGACCTCACCGAACTCCCGGGGCTTCGGCTGGAGCTGTACGAGGACTGGCCCGGAGTGCGCGAAGCTGCGCGGCGTGAACTGGCGGATGCCGACGTCGCGATGGTGACTTCCTTCTGCCCTGACGGAGCGGACGCGTGCGAACTGGTGCAGCAGTCGCGGGCGGGCATCAGCGTCTTCTATGACCTGGACACTCCGGTGACTCTGGACAAATTACGGGACGGGGAGCGTGTACCCTACATCGGTCGCGCAGGGCTGGAGCCGTTCGACCTCGTCCTCAGTTATACGGGCGGACCGGCACTCGAAAACCTGAAAACCCGGCTGGGCGCCCGGCAAGTGGCGCCGCTCTACGGTCACGTAGATCCGTCCCTACACCGGCCGGTTGAGCCGCAGCCCCACTATCGCGCGGATCTTTCCTACCTCGGCACGTATGCGGCGGACCGGCAGAAAGCGCTCGAAGCGCTGCTGGTCGACCCGGCACGGCGAATGCCCGGCCACCGTTTCGTCATAGGGGGCGCGATGTACCCGCCCGGCTTTCCATGGACAGCCAACATTCACTTTGTGCGTCATCTGCCGCCGGGCGAGCACCCGGCATTCTTCGCGTCTTCACGAATAACGCTGAACGTCACGCGCAGGGCAATGGCGGCCATGGGATGGTGCCCTTCGGGCCGCCTATTCGAGGCCGCTGCGTGCGGAACGCCGGTGTTGAGCGACCGATGGGATGGGCTCGAACACTTCTACGAACCCGGCCGGGAGATCCTGCTGGCTAGCACGACAGAGGAAGCTATTGCAGCGATCTCAATGCTTGATGGCGAGTTACGGCAGATCGGCGACGCCGCGCGTGAGCGGACACTCACCGAGCATACGGCAGAGCACAGGGCCGCAGAACTGGAGCGGTTGCTCGAATCGGCCGACGGTCCGGCTCTGCAGACGGCTGCGGCCCAACCGACCGGCGACGGTTACGGACCGGCAGCACCCCAGCCAAGGGCCGTGACGTAGGAGGACAGAACCTATGTGGGGCATCATCCCCGCTGCCGGGGTGGGCAGCCGGATCCAACCTCTCGCGTTCTCGAAGGAACTGCTGCCGGTGGGCAGCCGGCTGGAGAACGGCGTGGAACGGCCTCGCGCGGTGAGCGAGTACCTGGTGGAGCGGATGATCGTGGGCGGCGCGACGAAGATTTGTTTCGTGATCTCGCCGGGTAAATCCGACATCCTCGAGTACTACGGGGGAGGGCTGGGTCCCGCGCACATCTCGTACGCGGTACAGCCAAAAGCCGCGGGGTTGTGCGATGCCATCTTCCGCGCGCTGCCGCTCGTTGGCGATGAGCCGGTGCTGGTCGGGTTGCCGGACACAATCTGGTTCCCCGAGGACGGGTTGCTGGCACTGCCGTCCGACACACTTTCTTTCCTGCTGTTCCCAGTGGAAAGGCCGGAGTTGTTCGACGCGGTGGTGGCAGACGGTGACGGCGTCGTGAGTGAGATACAGGTGAAGCGCGCCGGGGCGGACTCGAACTGGATCTGGGGCGCGTTCAAAATGCCGGGCGCCGTGCTGAGGGGACTGCACGCGCTGTGGGAAGAGCGCGGCCGGCAGGACGAGTACATCGGGACGCTGGTAAATGCCTATCTGGCGCGCGGCGGACGGGCGGTTGGGGTGCGTGCCGGCGCCGGGTATGTGGACGTGGGCACGCTGAACGGCTACCGGGAGGCGATCCGGCTTCTGGGAACTGGGCCGCACCAGGCGCTATTTGAGCCCGTGGAGCCGAGCATCCGTGGGGCCGGGAGGGCGATGCGGATATGAGCGCAGCGACGTTGTCGCAGGACGAGATCCGGCGGCGGGTGAGCGAATTGGGTGAGTGGTTCCACAATTTGGACTTGCGGGGTGTCAAGACCGCGCCTGAGCACTTTCTAGGCGACTACCCGGCCGTGAAGTGGCGCACGTTCGAACACTCCATCCCGGCGGACCTCCGCGGCAAATCGGTACTCGACATCGGCTGCAACGGCGGCTACTACTCCCTGGAGATGAAGCGGCGCGGCGCGGACCGTGTGGTGGCGATCGATTCCGATGACGGCTACCTGGCGCAGGCGCAATTCGCTGCGGAGGTGAGCGGGCTCGAGATCGAGTTCCGGCAGTTGTCCGTTTACGATGTCGCCGCACTCCACGAGAAGTTCGATGTGGTGCTGTTCATGGGGGTGCTCTACCACCTCCGCCATCCGCTGCTGGCGCTGGACCTGTTGTATGAACACGTCGCGCGGGATCTGCTGGTCTTTCAATCCATGCAGCGGGGGTCCGACAAGATCGAGGGTGTCGCGGCCGACTACCACTTCTGGCAGACCGACATCTTCGAAAGAGAATCGTTCCCGCGGATGCACTTCATCGAGCACTCTTATTCGCAGGACCCCACGAACTGGTGGATTCCGAACCGCGCGTGCGTCGAGGCGATGCTGCGCAGCGCCGGGTTCGCAATCGTCGAACATCCGGAGGACGAAGTGTATGTCTGCCGGAAACAGGACGCGGGATACCGCGTGGAGCCGTACCCGGTGTACCCGGCGCGTGGGCCTGCTTAAGGACGGCGCCGCCGGCTCCAGCAATCGTCTGACACTCGCAAGGGAGAACCGTGCATGGTCGAAGCAGTGATGCTGTGGAACGAACCCAACAACCTCTCGCACTGGGACTTCGAGGTGGACCAGGGCTGGCGGTCCTTCGCGGAGATGGTCAAGCTGGCCGGCCAGGCCGTCAAGGCCGAAGCTCCGCACCTCACGCGAGTGCTGGGCGGCATTTCTCCCATCGATCCGGATTTCATCAAGAACCTGCGCGACCAGGGAGCGCTTGAGCACGTGGACGTGGTCGCGGTACACGGTTTCCCACTCGACTGGAATCATTGGCAGATCCACGAGTGGCCGCGCAAGCTGGACGAAATCCGCGCGGTCACGGAACTCCCTGTGTGGGTTTCCGAGGTTGGAGTGTCTACGTTCGGCGCTGAGGAGGTGCAGGAGTTCGGCCTCCGCCGCACGGCCGAGCTTCTGATTGGCAAGGCGGCCCGCATTCATTGGTACAGCCTGTATGACCTGCCGAAGGCGTGGCCGGCTACGACGCGGCACCGGGAGGCGGAAGGATCTTCCTATTACCGGCACTTCTACATGGGCCTGCTCCAGGAGGACGGGAGCCCGAAGCTGGCCGCCCGCCAGTTTTCGAAGTACGCGCCGGACTTGGGCATCTGCCAGTGGTTCCATTTTGAGGATCACAGGCTCGAGAGCGCGGCGGAGTGGCTATGCAGGCTCGGCGTGAAACACCTGCGGACGGGACTTAGCTGGGCGGACAGCTACAGAGACAAAGCAGAGCCGTGGTTCGACCGGCAGATGAGCGCCTTGGAGCCGTTTGAGACGACACTGACCTATTGCTTCACGCCGGAGCACCGCGGGATAAAGCCGCACCACACGAGTCCGCCGAAGGACCCGCGGGAGTTTGCCGATTTTTGCGGCCGGATGACGCGGAGGTATGGTGCATAGCTCGCTTCGCTCGCGCGCGTGGCCTATAGCTCACAAGTTTGTGGCCGATGTGGGGGAAGGTGCGGAACATCACCGTTGTCGCACATCCAGATGACGAGGTGATTGGGATCGGAGGGCAGCTTCCCGAACTTGAGGACGTGAGCATTCTGTATGTGACGGATGGCGCGCCTCGGGATATGCGGGACGCGACAGAGTACGGCTTCGCGACGGTGGAGGAATATGCGGCGGCGCGGCGCAGGGAGGCGGAAGCGGCGCTGGCGCTGGCCGGCATCGGTGTTGAGCGGTTGTGCTGGCTGGGCATTGCGGACCAGGAGGCATCCTGTCACATGGCGGAACTGAGCCGGCGGCTTTGCGAGGCCTTGGCGGCGCCGGCGCCTGCGGTCGTGTGGACGCATCCGTACGAGGGCGGGCATCCGGATCACGATGCGACCGCGTTTGCCGTACAAAGCGCCTGCGCGCTGCTGGGCGTTGCGGCTCCGGAACGGCGCGAGTTCACGTCATATCACGCTCGCGCGCAGGCAATCGTCACGTACGAGTTTCTGCCGCACCCCAATGCGCCTGAGACGGTCACGCCGCTGAGTCCCGACGCCTTGGATCGGAAACGGCAGATGGTCGAGTGCTTTGCGACGCAGCGCCGGACGCTGGAGGTCTTCACGCATTGCGCTGTTGAGAAGTCGAGACCGGCTCCGCGGTACGACTTCACTGCCCCGCCCCACGCCGGGATGGTTTACTACGACCAGTTCCCGTGGGGTATTCGGTCTCCGGAGTGGCGCCTGCTAGCGGGCGCGGCGCTCCAGGAACTGGGGCTGCGATGACCGTGCTGAGCGTGGCCTACCCGTTAGCTCCTGTGCGGGACGATACCGCGGGGGGCGCGGAGCAGGTGCTGGCGATGCTCGACCGCGCGCTGACCAACGCGGGGCATCATTCAGTCGTAGTGGCCGCGGAAGGCTCGCGCGTTGCGGGAACACTGGTGGCGACTCCGCGCGCGGATGGCACTCTCGATAAGCAGGCGGAGTGGAAGGCGCAGGCGGCGCACCGGAACGCAATCGAGCGGGCGTTACAGCGCTGGCCGGTAGACCTGATCCACTTTCACGGGCAGGACTTTGCGGCCTATCAGCCCGCGCGGAGCGTGCCGGCGGTGGTGACGCTGCACGTGCCGCGGGCCTGGTACGGTGCGGAATTGCCGGAGCAGCGGCCGGAGGCGCACTTCGTCTGCGTTTCCGAGGCGCAGCGGCAGACCTGGCCGCAGGACTTTAGAATCAGTGCCGTAATCGAAAACGGCGTGGACGCGAACGCGATGGGGACGCGGGTCAGCAAGCGGCGGTTCGCACTGTGGCTGGGCAGGGTGAGTCCTGAGAAAGGAACGGCGATAGCGCTGGACGCCGCACAAATGGCCGGGACAGCGCTGCTGGTAGCAGGCGAGGTGTACGCGTACGAGGCGCACAAACGCTACTTTCAGGCGGAGGTGCTGCCGCGTCTGAACTCGGGAGCCGGGCGGTTCATAGGACCCGCCGGTTTCGCGCGGAAACGGCGCTTGCTGACCGCGGCACGCTGCCTGGTGATTACCAGCCAAGCCGAGGAGACCAGCTCGCTGGTGGCGATGGAGGCGCTGGCATGCGGCACTCCGGTAGTCACATTCCCGGCGGGCGCGTTGAGAAGCATCGTCGAGCATGGGCGGACCGGGTTCGTGGCGTCCACCGTGGAGCAGATGGCCGAGGGGATCCGGTGTGCGGACGAGATCGACCCTGCTGTCTGCCGCGCCGAGGCACGAGAGCGGTTCCCGGCGGCTCGTATGGCGGCCCGGTATGTGGAGCTCTACGCAGCTGTCGCCCGGCGGGCCGTGAGGTGGACGGCGTGAGCGCGCTCCCATCGCTCCGAGAAGAATGGGAAGCTCTTTGGGAACGCTGCCCGTGGGCAACACCCTTTCAGAGCCCTGCCTGGCTGATTCCGTGGTGGCGTACTTTTCACCCGGGCCGACTGCGAATTCTGGAGCACAGGGAATGCGGACGGCTGGCCGGCCTTGCGCCCCTATACGAAGACGAAGCGGGCGTGGTGCGCCTGCTCGGCGCAGGGAACACCGACTATCTGGACGTGCTCGCGGAGCCTAACGTCGGCGTGGGCTGGGTATTTCAGGAGTGTGGTGACGCTGAATTCCAGGATCTGCCAGAGGATTCGCCGCTCGTGAGCGCCGCCCCGGCCGACGCGAGTATCACGGTCACGGAGCCGTGCCCGGTATTGGAAGTGCCGGAGTCCGTCGAGGAATGGCACGAGCGTTTGCCGCACGGGATCAAGCGGAACCTCCGCCGATACCGCGACAAGCTGGGTGATATCCGGTTCGAGACGAGCAGCAACCCATCGCTGATCGAAGAACTATTCCGGCTGCACGGGGCCAGGTGGCAACTGCGGGGACAAGGCGGAGTGCTGGCGGACGACGCCCTGCGGCGGTTTCACCGCGAAGCGGCGGAGAACTTCGCACGGAACGGCTGGCTTCGTTTCTGGACCGTTTCCGCGGGTGGACGGCTGGCCGCCGTGATCTATGCGTTCGTCTGCCGCCGGCGGGCCTACTTCTACATCGGCGGATTCGATCCGGAACTGGCTCGATTCGGTCCGGGAACCCTGGCCATCGGCTATGGCGTGGAGAGTGCGATCCGCGAGGGCGTGCGGGAGATACACTTCCTGCGCGGTGCGGAGGCGTACAAGTACGCATGGGGCGCCCGGGACCGGCATAACTTCCGGATCGTGATTGATCGAGCTGCCAGGCACCTCAGCCCCCGCACATGAAAGTGCGTTAATTTGCAAGCTCCTGCGGACGCAAAATTTACGCTTTAGGACCTGTGGCGCTGGAAGTCTTTACGCCTTAACAGCAACCCCGCAGAGCTGCTTTGTTCCTGCTCTCAACTACTTACGAGATTGGCAGGGAAAATGCGATAAAGCGGACGGGAGGCACCGATGAATACCTCATTGACGCTGCTCGGGGTTGGCGCCCTGGCGGTCTCGCTGACAACTGGTTGCGCCACTAAGAAGTTCGTCCGAACAAGCGTGGACGAGCGCGCGACTGAACTCGACAAGAAGCACACCGAGGCGGTGGGCTCGCTCGAGCAGAAGATGAATCAGAGCGTCTCGCGCGTGGAAGAACGTGCGATGACCGCGGAGAATCGTGCCAACGATGCTGGCCGCGCGGCCCAGCAAGCGCAGCAGACGGCTGACCAAGCCACGACGATGGCCAAGAGCGCCACTGACGTGTCCAATCAGAACCAGAACCGGGTTCAGGAACTTCAGACGGCGTTCAGCAACATAGACAACTTCCGGATGGCCTCGGAAGAGGATGTGCTATTTAAGTTTAACTCTGCAACGCTGACCACGGAAGGCAAAGAGAAGCTCGACCAGGTCGCGCAACAGGCGACTGGTATGGGACGCTTCGTTGTCGAGGTGCAGGGTTTCACTGACCGTAGTGGTCCTGCCGAGTACAATCTGGCACTGAGCCGCCGGCGCGCCGACGCCGTTGTGCGCTACCTGGTGGACAAACAAATCCCATTGCGCCGCATTCATATGATCGGCCTTGGCGAGGCGACGCCATCCATGGCGCAGATGACGGGACAGCAGGGTACAGCTCAGAACACGGCGACTTCCGACGAAGGCCGTAGAGTCAGACCAGCCGAGTTGCGCCGCGTGGTCGTCCGCGTGTGGGCGCCTGAGAATGCTATGTCGGCTAGCGCTGCAACCGGCCAGACCGGCGCGTCGAATCCCGCGACGAGCGGAACCCAGACCCAGCCGAGCGAGCCGAGCGCGCCGAGCACTCCGAGCACGCCTCGGTAATCACGATACGCAAGCGCCGCTTCGGAGTTGACGGAGCGGCGGCGATGATCTAGCCGGGAGCCGTGCTTTCGGGGGGAATGACGGCTCCCGGCGAGCGCGCGCCAAGCGGTTCTGGGGGGAACGCCGGGCGCGCGCTCATATTGAGAAACGGGCGATTGCGGGGATGCAAATCGCTTCAGGAGTTTCGGAGGCCCGCGGCTTCGGTCGCGGGCCTTTTGTTATTTCGCACGGGGCTGCCGCCGGCGCAACAGGGCTGCCTAGCTTAGTTGAAGCTTAGCTGGCTTAGTTGAGCTTAGCTGGCTCAGTTGAAGCTCTTCAAGAGGTCGTCGGCCAGTACGGACGCCCGTTCCGCAAGATTCACTGCGCGCACGAGGTCTGTTCGACGCGCATCGCTAGCCTGTTGGATGAAGCTCTTGATCCGCTCCAGGTAGATGGTCTGGTTGCGGCTCAGTTGCCTGCCCGCGAGCGCGGTGACGGTTCGTTTGGCGCGGTCCAGATTGCGGTCCAGGGTGGTAGTGTACACTGCCTGCTGCTCCGGCGTCAGGACCTGCGTCAGTTGGGGGACCGTGGAGGGCGACGACGCAGGCGGTTCGGGCTGGGCAGCGGCCTCTTCGACCGCTTGCGCGGGCTGTTGCGGGCGCACGCGGCGGCGGCGGGGCGGTCCGGGGAGCGGCTCACCGGGCAACGGCGCCTGCTCTTCAAGGTTGATTTCGCCCTGGAGTTCCGGCGGCTGGGGTACTTCCGCAGCTTCGACCTTGGGCTCCGGCAGCGGCTGCATCACGCGGTCAGGTGGGCGCGGCTTCTCCGCGCGCCGGAAAACCCGGCAGCCCGGCGCAATCGCCGCTGTCGCGAGTACCGCTGCAAGCAGAGTCCTTTTCATCAGGAAATCAGGCCCGGGTCTCGATGGCGTTCGGGCTCCCTCCCGTCAGGGGTGAAGTTTCTCCCTTGGCCACAGTCGGGAAGCGGAGCCGGAACGTCGTTCCTCTGCCGGGCTCGCTCGAAAAGTCGATCGTACCATTATGGAGTTGCACTACCCGGAATGTCATAGCCAAGCCGATTCCCGAGCCTTTGCCCTTCGTCGAGTAGTACAAGTTGAAGATTTTATCGCGGATCTCCGGCGGGATGCCTACACCCTGATCGGAGATGCTCACCACGCACTCCTCGTTGCGCTGCTCGCAGCGAATCGCGAGGCGGCCACCCTGTTTCATTGACTCGACGCCGTTCACGACGACGTTGAGGATTGCTTGTTGGATGAGGTCGCGGTCACCGTGGACATAGACTTCGTCTGGATCCGAACTGAACTCGACGGTGACGCTCTGCCGGGCGGCTGAAGGCTCAACGAGTTTCACCACCTCACGCGCCAGCCCGACCATTTCGAGTTCACCCATCCGGAGATCGACGGGCCTGGTGAAATCGAGGAACGTTTTCACGACGCGGTCAAGCCGCTGGATTTCCCTGGCGATTGTCTCGATCGCGGGCCCGACGTCATCATATTGCTCGATCAGCTTCGATTTCAGCACCTCAAGGTGCACGGTGATAGCCTGCAGCGGGTTCTTGATTTCGTGCGCCACGCCGCTGGTCAGGCGGCTGATTGCGGCGAGGCGGGCAGAGACGTCCAACTGGCTCTGGATTTGGCGGCGGGTCTCGGCGTCACGCAGGGTGATCAGGGTCCCCATGCGATTGTGCTCGGGAAAGCGCTCGAGCGGCTCCACATTGAGGAGAACGCGGGTGGGCTGAACGCCGTTCCGCTCCAGGGTGAGGGAGAGGTCGCGGACTGGTTGGCGAAGGTCGATCGAGTTGCGCACGGCGGCGCCCAGTGGGCTGCCGGCGGGAAACAACTCGGTCAGCGAGCGTCCGAGGATCTCCCACCGGCCGCGTCCGAAGAAGCGCTCGGCGGCGCGCCCGGCCATCACGAGGCGGTCGTCGCGGTCGAAGAGGAAGACCACTTCTTCGAGCTTCTCGAGGAGCTGCTCGACATTGCTTCGGAGCTGCAGGGCATCCTGGCGGGCGCCGTGGTACTGCTGGCCGAGCAGCTTGAGCTTCGACTGCACGGCCGCGAACTCACGAGCGGTGGTATCCGCAGTAATCGGCTGGCGGCCAAGTTCTCCCTTGGTGATGTCGTCGATCGCGATGCTGATCCGCTGGAGCGGCCGGAGCGCCAGGTTAGAGACGACCACGGCCATCAGCATCGAGACCATGAGCGCGGCAAGGAAAATGAGCAGAACGTCGCGCACCTGGGGAAAGATCATGTCGCGCAGCAGGACGGACGAGAGGATGACGCGAATGTCGAACATCCGCGGCTGCTCCGGAACACCCAGAGGCAGCGAAACTTCGTAGTCCCGCCGCTCGGTGAAGATCTCCGAGAGGCGGCCCCAGTGGCTGCGCTTGGACCAATCGGCGAAATCGGGCAACGGCGGCACGGTCCGGCCCACGCGCGCATGTACCGTGGAGGCGAGCACTTGACCGTTCTCGTCGGCAATGAGGATCTCGACAATGATCTTCGAGTTCGTCAGCGTACCGAGCAGGAAGGACTGGAGCGCGTCGTCGTGTGTGATCAGGTCCGCCCAGGCGCGCTTGTAGTCGTCCAGGGAGAGATTCTCCGACGTGCTCTGATTAACCGCTTCGCTGGTGCGGTTAACCACGTAATTCATTACGTCGTGGCTGGCTCGCTCGGCGCGCTCGCCCACGCTGTCGAAGGCCGACCAGGAGATGCGCTGCAGGTACAGGAAGGAGAGCGCGCTGACAACTGAAATCATCGCGACAATGATGAAGACTCGAAGCCGGGTCTTCAGGGACACGGAGAGCATGGCCGGGCGGCCACTGTGGACCTCGCCTTCGTGCTTCTCCGTGTCCGGGGCATTCACGACGTAGCAGCCTCGCTGGCGCTCGCTTCGGCGGCGCCATATTCCTTGAGCTTATTGTGCAGCGTCTTCAGGCTGATGCCCAAAATCTCGGCGGCCCGCGTCTTGTTGTTCCTGGTGTGGACGAGGGTGCGCTGGATCAGGACTTTTTCCGCCTCGGAGATGGTAGTGCCGATGCGCAGCCGCACGGAATTGGGATCGCTCGACTCCTCCATGCGAGCCGGCATGCCGCCGGAACTGAAGTTCGACGGGAGGTGCTGCATGTTGATGGTGCCTTCTCCGGCGAGAATGGTGGCCCGCTCCAGCGCGTTGCGGAGTTCGCGAACGTTACCCGGCCAGTGGTGGCGCAGGAACTGATCGAGCACGTCAGGTGCGAGGTCGACAATTTTCGTGCCGTGCTTCCGGTTCATATCGCGAATCAGCGCCTCGGCAAGAATCGGGATGTCGTCGAGCCGCTCGCGCAAAGGCGGTAGATTGAGGCGGAAAACGTTGAGCCTGTAGTAGAGGTCCTCCCGGATCTCGCCCTTCTTGATAGCTTCCTCAAGCTGCCGGTTTGTAGCGGCGATCACGCGCACATCGACAAGCATCTCGGACTTGCCGCCAAGCCGCCGCACGCGGGAATCCTCGAGTACGCGGAGCAGCTTCGCCTGGGTGGTGATCGGCATATCACCGATCTCGTCGAGCAGCAGTGTGCCGTTTTGCGCCAGTTCGAAACAACCCGCCCGGCGTTCGAGCGCTCCGGTGAACGCGCCCTTTTCGTGGCCGAACAGCTCGCTCTCCATGAGCGTTTCCGGCATGGCGGCGCAGTTGATCGCGACGAAGGGCCCGTTCGCGCGTGGGCTCAGCGAATGGATGGCCCGAGCGACGAGTTCTTTGCCCGTGCCGCTCTCGCCGGTAATGAGCACAGCCGCCTTGCTGGGCGCTACCTGCCGGATCAGCGAGAAAACTTCGAGCATGGACGAGGAGCGGCCGACTAGTTCTGCGAGAACGCCCTGATAGCTAAGTTCCCGTTTGAGGCGTTCGGTCTCCTCCGCCAGGCGCTGTTGCGAAGCGGCGCGGTCCAGCAGGATTCGGAGCGCACGCGGCTCGATCGGCTTCTCGAGGAACCAGAACGCGCCGAGGTCGTGAATGGTTGCGATCGCAGTTTCGATATTGCCGAAGGCGGTGACAACAATCGCCGGCGGCCCGCTACCCTGGGCATTGAGACGCCGAAGCAGCTCGAAACCATCCATTTTCGGCATCATCAGGTCGGTCACCATGACGTGGGCCTGGAAGGCGGTGAGCTTATCCAGGGCCTCCTGTCCATCGGCGGCGGTTTCCGTAAGAAACCCCCAGGAGGTGATCATGCTCGCAAGGCCGAGTCTTTGGCTGTCCTCATCATCCACGATGAGCACACGGGTGGCGTTCCCAGGCATATATCTATCTATTGTAGGAGACAGGCCCTAGCCCGGGGGCGGTAAATAAGAGGCGTTAATTCAAATATCCGCGGCTCTCACGCCTCCAGCCACAGATCGATAGGCTTCTTTACCCCGCGGGGGCGGAATGGAAGCGCGATTTTCCTGCCTTGCCCGGCGGAAGAGTAAGCGGCGTACAGGGCTTCCATCACAGCGAGGCCGTCTTCACCGGTTGCTTGCGGCTGCTCCTTGCCGCGGACACAACGGGCGAAGTGGCGCATCTCCTGCGGGAAGCCGTAATTCCAGAGCTCCTCGAAAACGGGCCAGCTCCAGCCCTTGGTGGTCGGGGCTTTCTCGACGGCGTACCCATAGCCGTTCTCGCTGTACGTGGGAAGCGCGTTGCCCATGTGGAGGTCGGCGTAGGTGACGCCCTCGGAGCCGTAGACCTCGATTGTGTCGTCCATGCCGCCGCGCCGTGCCCAGCTATCCTCGATGAGCCCGACGCCGCCGTTCTCGAACTCCAGGATGCAGATGGCGTTGTCCTCGCCTCGGGTCTTATCGCCGTGGACGTAAGTTCCCATCTGGCACTGGACGCTCTTGATCGGTGAGCGGCCGTAGAACCAGTAACAAAACGCGATGCCGTGGCAGCCCATGTCCATCATGACGCCGCCTCCGGAGCGCTCCACATCCCAGAACCACGGGCTGTGCGGGCCGAAGTGCTTCTCGGTCTGCTTTACCAGGTACACTTTGCCGAACGCGCCCTGGTCAGCCATTTCTTTCGCCTTGACGTATTTCGGCGTGAAGAAGAGCTCCTCTGCGTACATGAGGAGCACGCCGCGATCGCTGCAGATAGCGATCATCTCCTCGGCTTCCTCGATGGTCATGGCGAGCGGCTTCTCGCACACGACGTGCTTGCCGGCCTCGGCGCAGTCGCGGGTCACTTGAGCGTGCAGCGCGTTCGGCGCCGCGATAGTGACCATCTCGATGTCGCGCTCGCAGATCATCGAGCGGTAGTCCGTGAAGACGCGAGGAATGCCGTAGCGCTTCGCGAGCTCGGCCGCGTGGGCAGGCGTAGGCGAAGCGACGGCGACCACCTCGGCATCCTCCGGCATGATCTGAAACGAAGCAGCGTGGATGTCGGCCTCGAAGCCGGAACCGATGATGCCGACCTTCACCTTGCTGCTCATATGTTTGTCTCCTACGGCCTCGTCAAAACTGCCCGGCCGCGCCCTCGCGCGGGTAAACCGGCCCGGGGGTCCGGTTCGCGGACGAGGGCGTCCGCCTTACTGCAACTGCGCCAGGGCCGTCTTGGCGCCGAGGTGATCCGGGCTGAGTTCGAGGGCGCGAGTAAACTCGCGTTTCGCGGCGGCGGCGTCCTCGAGCCCGGCATAGCCGAGACCTGATACGTAGTGTGCCTGCGCGAGGCGGCCCCGCTCCGTTTGCCGCTCGCCGAACTTGGCGAAGAAATCGACCTTGTCGCGCTGCGAGAGGGCACGCTCACCGGATTTCACGAGCCGGGAGAAGATCTCCTTCGCGCGGGCCTCCTCGCCCAACTTGCGGAGCGCGGACGCCTGGTAATAAAGGAGGACGGTGCGGTCGGTAGTCGGCAGAATGTCGTCTGCGCCCACTTGCGGTAGTTCGGCCGAACATTCCTTCCAGGTGGCCCGCGCGGCATCTTTCTGGCCGAGAGCATCCTGCGCGACGCCAATCCAGTAGGCGCCTTCAGCGAAGCGCCCGCCGGTGCGGAAGCGCGCGACCTGCAGCGATTCGGGGAACTCGAGGGCGGCCCGGTAATCCGCGAGAGCTTCCTTAAGCTGCCCGGCGGCGAAGCGCTGGTGGCCGCGCAGGAGGTGCGCGTCCGTCCAGACGTCGTGCACGTTGAAGCGTGCGCCGCCTTCCCAGACGTTGAAGCGCCGGCCCGTCATCAGGCGAATCGCGTCGTCGTACTTGCCGAGGTTCACCTTCAGCGCGACTTCGCGGGCGAGGGCGTCATCGCGATAACTTACGGTCGCTTGATGTTGCTCGAGCATCGCCAGGCGCTTCGCCGGGGATACGCCGGCAGCTTCGTACAACTGATCGAGTTCGAAGAGGTGCATGGCATCCTTGCCACCGAGCGACACGGCCTTTTCGAGACTCGCAATGGCCTTATCGAGCCCCTTCTCCTCGCGCGAATACGCGGCGGCGAGGTTGCGGTGAACGATGGGGAAGGACGGATCGAGCGCGCGCGAGGCTTCCCAAAGTTTCACTGCTTCGGCGGGCTGCGAATCGAAGAGCAGGTTGGCGAGATGATAGGGCGCGCGTGCATCCTTCGGGCTCGCTTCCATCGCGCGGCGCAGGATGGCGGCTGATTCGTATTGGAAGGGGAAGACGCCCCCGGGAGTGGCGGCAGCCTTCTGGAAGTACGCGGCGGCCTGCGGCTTGCGGCCGAGGCGCTCTGAGAAGTAGCCGAGGAAATAATACGTGAGCGGGTCCGCAGGCGCTTTTGCGAGCACCGCCGAAGCGTCGGCCCAGAGGCCGGCGTTGGCGTAATCAATCGCGGTTTCGAGACCCGTCGCGGGAAACGCTTTGAGCGCCGCGGACAACGTCGCGGCGTTGCGCTCCGCCATCGTGGTGATGTCGAGCGGATCGACATCGGCCGCAGACCTGGCGGCAGCTAGCGCGTCGGCGCTGCGATCCATGCGCCGCAGAATGGCGGACTTCAGGTTCCAGGCGCGCGTGTTCAGCGCGTTGGCCTTCAGCGACCGTTCGGCGAAATCGAGGGCGGCCGGATATTCGCCGCGCGCGGTCGCGATCTCGGCGAGGCTGAAGTAGCCGGGGGACTGCCATGCCGCGCTCCAGATGGATTTGTAGAAGGCATCGTAGGCTTCCGCTTCCCTACCCTGCGCTTTGAGCGCGACACCGAGATAGTAGAACGGCTCGCCGTCCTTGGGTGAGGTGTATTGATGAGTGAGGCGGGCGATGGCGGCGCGGAAGCGGGCTTCGGCCTCTGTGAAGCGTAGGCGTTTGATGTAGACGATGCCGAGCGCTGTGTTGACGCGCGCGTCGCCCGGATCGCGGCGGAGCGCCTCTTCCCAGTAAGGCTCGGGCTCCAGGCCGGGGTTGTGGAACTGTTCGATGCGAAGACCGGCCAGATAGAGTTCCTCGTTGGTCTTGATGTCCTTCGGCGCAGGTGGAGGCGTGACCGGATCGGGCATCTTCTCCGGCTTAAGCGTGATGGGCTGATAAGCGACCAGTTCCGTACCGCTTGCCGAAAGAGAGGCGCGCACGTCTTCGAACTTCACCCCCGCCGGCAGTGTGAACTGCTTGAGGTACGGCTTGTCGGGCGCAATCGCGATAGTTTCCTGAAGGACGATTTTGTCGCCGGCCTTGAGGAGCACGGTCGCCTGCCTGTGTGCGGCGGTGGCATAGAAGCCCACTTTGCCGGGCTCCAGGTTCACGGCAGCTTCGAGATTCGCGTTCTTCACGCCGCCGATATCGCGGAACGGATACCAGAACTGCTTGTAATCCTTCGCCTCGAACGGCTGGATCCAGCTATAGTCGGGCTGGTTATCGGAGTAGGCGCCGACCATCAGTTCGATGTACGGGCCATCCGTATCGGTGAGGATCTTGTCCCAGAGGCGGCCGCCCGGACCGTTGCCCCAGGTCCAGAGCTTCTTGCCGGGGACGACGTGATGATCGGCGACGCTGAGCGTTCCTGCGTTCTTACCGTGGTCGTAGCCGGCGAGGAAGTCGTCGATGTAGTTCCAGGCGAAGATCGAGTTGCCGAACTCATGGTTCTTCATGCGGCTGACGTCCACACCGGCGCTGAAGTCGGAGCCGCCATACGTGGAGTCCGCGATGGGCCAGCGGATGAACTCGCGCTTGGCATGATGCGTGCCGAACTGCGTGCTGGGCGGGAAGATGACCTGGTAACTGTCGTTCGTGTGGACCGCGACATTGGCCCAGGCGAGGATGGTATTCACGAGCGGCGTGCGGTTCAGGATGCGGATGTTGGCTTCGAGATAGGACCGGCCCGGGCGGAGCGTCAGTCCGATGGCCCAGCGCATCCGGTGACGCAACTCGAGTTCGCCGACCCACACGGTCTTGCTGCCGTCGGCATGCTCCTCAATGCTGTGCTGAACGGGGAGATAGCTCGAAGGGCGGTGATGGTGCGGTATGTTCCATTCGACGCCGCCAGAGATCCACGCGCCCAGCATGCCGATGAGGGCGGGCTTGACGACGTGTTGACGGTAAAAGAAGTCGTAGCCGTTCGTCTTGTCCTGCGCTGAGAAGATACGCCCGCCGATTTCGGGGAGCACGCCAATCTTCACGTATTCGTTCTCGAGGTAAACCATGCGCCAGGGCTTATCGACCTTGGTGGCGGTGAGCTTGTCGTAGAGCGGGTACGGGTAGACGCGGCCTTCGGCGCCCTGGTAGGCGCGGCCGAAATAGAACATCGGGTTCGGATCGGGCGGTCCGGGAACGTAGGTCGGGATGATGACGTTCTCTTCCCAGACTTTTACGCCCTGGGCGGCGGCCGGCACGGCGATGGCGCCGAGCAGCAGTACGCAGATGAGCAGACGGCGGTACGAATGCATGTTCGCAAAGTACCCCGCGGGAGTGTGGCGTGTCAAAAAGGTCGCGGCAGAACTTGGCGCGGAAGAGGCGGCCTGAGGTGGTATGCTTCGCCGGTCGATTACTCGCACTTCGGCGTGCCAGACGTCAGATCCACATTGACGCGCGGAATCGGCCGCATCATCCAGCCGCGGTTAGTGAAGAACCGCGAAAGGCTCTCGCCTCGATCCGCCCGCATCGCGACGGACTCGGCTGAGGGAGCCTTCCTTCACCTTAGCGGTTCGCTTCATTCCCTCGGTCCGGACCGGTCGCCGAGTCTGGATTCCACCCAGCCCCGAAGAGAACGCAGGAGGCTGCGGGAACCCTGCCGATCGAGGGACTCTCGCGCGTCGAAATCGTCGTAACGGTAAAGAGCGCCGTAAGGCGTGAGAGCATCCAGATCGGCGAATTCATTCGGCACTTCCACACCTGAGCGAACGAGCAGTTCCAGTAGGGCTCCAAGCTCGTGCGTCTTACGGAACGCCACACCCAAGTCCGACAGCAGTGCTTTGAGCAGCTTTTCAGCTGCCTGCTGGCAATGGAATCCGATTACTTCATCGCTCACTCTTTCGGATCCGATCACTTCGTCCAGCAAGGCCTCGTCCTGCGACGCTTTGCGCAGCAGCAATTCTGCCTGCTCACGCTGCTTCATACAAGACTTTCCCCTCCGACGCCGCTTCGTAGTAGACGTTGCCCGGGACGTCGCGCCAGTACTGGAACATTTCCTCGCTCACTACCAGCAGGTCAATGGCGACCCCCATCGAGCGCAGCAGACGGTTCAGGCGGACCATCTCAGCAAAGCGATTGGCCGACCCTTCTTCAACCACCATGATGTCGAAATCGCTATCCTCCGAGGCTTCTCCTCGCGCCTGAGATCCGAAGAGTATGATTCGCTTCGGCTGTGCGGCCTGCGCCAGCACGGCCGCGATTTTCGCGACGGTCTCTTCGGACGAACTCACCATACCTCCGACTCAGTCTGACACAAAGGTCCTTGAGCTACATCGGCAACCCCAGGTACCTTTTTGCATTCCCGTAGCAGATATTCTCGATCATCGGTCCGACCAGCGCATCGTCGTTCGGGATCTCGCCGTTTTCCATGTCGCGGCCGATCAGGTTGCAGAGAACGCGGCGGAAATACTCGTGCCGCGGGTAAGACATGAAGGAGCGTGAATCGGTTAGCATGCCGATGAATCGCGAGAGCAGGCCGACGCTCGAGAGTGCGTTCATCTGCCACTCCATGCCTTCCTTCTGGTCCATAAACCACCAACCGCTACCAAACTGAATTTTGCCGGCGGTGCGGCCATCCTGGAAGTTGCCGACCATGGTCGCGATAACGTAGTTGTCGCGTGGGTTCAAGTTGTAGATGATCGTCTTCGGAAGCGCGTTCTCGCGATCCAGGCGGTCCAGATACGCGCCGAGGGCGTCGGCCTGCGGCCAGTCGCCAATCGAGTCGAACCCGGTGTCCGGACCGGTCTGACCGAGCAGCCGCGAGCAGTTGTTCCGCCGCGCGCCGAGGTGGAGTTGCTTGGTCCAGCCCTTCTCCGCATCCAGGCGGCCGAAAAAGAGCATCAGGTAGGACGCGAACTGGGCTTGCTCCTGGGGCGAGGCTGCGCGGCCACCTCGCGCGGCGTCGAAGATGCGCGCCGCTACGTCGTCAGTGCAGAAGTCCGCGTACACATGACTGAGGCCGTGGTCGGAAAGGCGCGCGCCCGCCTCGTGGAAGGAGTCGTGCCTCCTCCGGAGCGCATCAAGGAAATCAGGCAGCCGCCCGATTTCGACGTTCGCAGCTGCGGAGAGCCGCTCCACCCAGGGGTTGAACATCTCGGGCAGGTGTACATTCAACGCTTTATCGGGCCGGAACGCAGGGAAAACGCGCGTTCGGAGACCAGAGGCCGCGATCGCCTTATGGCACGCGAGGTCGTCAGTCGGATCGTCCGTGGTGCACAGCGCGGTCACTTGGAACTTTTCGAAAATTCCATGCACACGGTACTCGGGTGTCGCGAGCAGCGCGTTCGCCCGCTCCCAGACGCTCTCGGCGGTGCTCTCGTCGAGCGGTTGGTCAAAGCCGAAGTAGCGCTTCAGTTCGAGGTGGGTCCAGTGGTATAGCGGGTTGCGAACAGTGTACGGAACCGTGCGCGCCCAGGCGAGGAACTTCTCCTTGGGATCGGCATCCCCGGTGCAGAACCGTTCATCCACTCCGTTGGCGCGCATCGCCCGCCATTTGTAATGATCGCCTTCCAGCCAGATCTCGAACAGATTCCGGAACTGCCGGTTGCCGGAGATGTCGGCCGGCGGAAGGTGGCAGTGATAATCAAGGATCGGCTGCTTTTCACCGTAGGTGTGGTAGAGCCGCTCGGCGGCCCGGTTCGTCAGGAGGAAGTTGTCGTGGATGAAAGGCATGGCAGTTACACAAATAGCGGCTTGATGTGCCGGTCGAACAGGTTCGTCGTTACGTTTCGCGAGACGCTGTCTTCGCAGGTTTCGAGCATTTCAAGATAGCGAGAGCCCATCTTGGAGGCAACTTTATAGCCAACGTGCAGCAGCTGACGGAGGTGCGGATTGAAGCGCGCGCATGTCTGCTCGTGTCGCAGCGCCGCCGCGAACTCCTCAGAGGACCAACCTCCGACTTCGGCAGGAGCGGGAAGCTTGGAGCGATCGATATCGATCACCGTTGCGTACGGAGCACACAACTCATCGGCGTGCGCGAACGCCTCGGAGTAAACTTCCTGCGCGAGCGCCAGTCCGTCGCCGCCGGCCTCCGCGAGGCCGATCAACTCCTCCAGCCACGTGGTCCCCGCCGTCTTCAGGTGGACTCCGGCGCCGGTCTCGTGCAGTACGCGCCGCATTGGGCCGTAGATTGAGAACTTGTCGCTGCCCGAATGAACACTGAGCTTCAAGTCACCCGGGAGGCCGTACGTGGCGACGGCGAGGGCTATGGCTGCCACGTCGTCACGGAATTCGCGTTCGAACTGTGCGACGTCGCCCACGTAATCCACGCCCTTGTTGAAGCGTCCTGTGAACTTGGGAGCGATGGTCTGTGCCGGAACGCCTGCGTCCGCGAGCGCGACGAGAATAACGAGCAGTTCCGGCGGCGTCTGCGGCGCGTCCGTTTCATCCATCGAGACCTCGGTGACGAACTGGCCGCGCCCTTTCACTTCAGCAATCCGGCAGTAAATGTGCGCGGCTTCCTCGACGGCGAATAGGTACTTCGCCGCGGCTCGCTCCACCGTCTCGCTCGTCAGCTCGCGAACGAGTTCCGGGTGGCGCGTGACAAACTCCGAAGGATCCGCAGGACGGCCGATCGCGTACGCCACGTCAAGCGTGTAGAAATCGCAGGCTTCGAGGAAGAGCTCGACATTCGAGAGATTGATGTGATCGGCATCGACGAAGTACTGCTGAGTCCAGCCCAGCTCACGAACGGCCGCGTCAGCCGCGCGCCGGGCGCTCATCGGGTCAGAGCCGACAATCATGTGCTCCCGGTGCGATTTATTCCAGACGGGCGTTACATCCGCACCCGCATCCGCAGCCATCATGCATGCGCGGAGCTGCGCCTTGGCCTGGTGAGCAAAACGGTCTCCCACGCCCAATGAATACTTCGGAATATGGATCACAGATCCATGTTAGTGCGGAGCGGCGGCTCGGTGCGCGGTACGCTGGTACCCGTGCCCGCAGCCGAATGGGGCTGGCTCATCACTCCCGAGGAGTTGCGCTCCTGGGTGGTGGAGGAGACGCCCGAGATCATCGCCGTCAACAAGCCAGGGCTCGTGGTGTGCCATCCCTCGAAGCACGGCCCCTGGTCGAGTCTGATCGGCGCGGCGCGCGAGCACTTCGGGCTGGAGCGGCTGCATATGCCGTCGCGGCTCGATAGAGAGACCAGTGGCGTGGTGGTGCTCGCAAAGGACCACAAGACAGCGTCCCGGCTGCAGCGCGCGGCGGAGCGGAGACGGGTCCGTAAGACGTATTACGCGATCCTGACCGGCGAACTGACGGAGTCCCGCACCGTGAAGGAGCCGCTCGCAAGGGACCAGACCGCTGCGTTTTTCGGCAGGCAGGCGGTAGCGGCGGACGGCCGTCCGGCAGAGACCGAGTTCGTGCCGCTCGCGGCAGCCTCGGGCTTCACGTTCGCGCGCGTGCATCCGAACACCGGCCGGCTGCACCAGATCCGGGTTCACGCGGCATGGATGGGGCATGCGGTGGCGGGCGACAAATTGTACGGTCCTGACCCCGGGTTCATGCTGGAGTTCATCCGGGAGGGCTTCACTGCGCGCATGGGCGCCGCCTTGCCGTTCCGCCGCCACGCGCTCCACGCCGCGGAGATCGTCTTCAGCACGGTGCGCGGCGACGAGACTTTTTGCGCGCCGCTGGCACGTGATATGGCGGACTTCTGCGCCCGCATCGGGCTATCCGTCGGGAACGCGGTGCTATGATCGAACCAGCATTGGGCCGCGCGAGGCAGCAGTCCGCGTAGCCTTAAACCGCGTTTTCCAGATCCAGTTGAGGGGCACTCATGGGTAGCATTCCAAAAACGCAAGATCCGCGCGAGATGGGGCCGAAGCCCGAGTTTCCAGTGAAACGGCAGCCGATGCCGGGCACCGAAAAAGACATGGATCCTCCGGCAGATCACGGTATACAGACCTATCACGGCACCAATAAACTCGCAGGGAAAGCCGCTCTGATCACCGGGGGAGACAGTGGCATCGGCCGCGCCACCGCGATCGCCTTCGCACGCGAAGGCGCGGACGTCCTCATTTCGTATCTGAACGAGGACGAGGACGCTAACGACACCGCAAAGTGGATCCGCGAAGCGGGCCGGAAGGCCGTGACCGTCGCGGGAGACATCGGCGAATATAAGCAATGCGAGCGGCTGATCGAAAGAGCGTTTTCAGAATTCGGCAAGTTGGATATTCTGGTGAATAACGCCGCGTTCCAGGCAACCCACGACAGCATAGAGGAGTTCACGCCCGAGGAGTGGGAGCATACGTTTCGCGTAAACATCCACGCGATATTCTACCTGTGCCGCCTCGCGCTGCCACGCATGAAACCGGGCGGGGTCATCATCAACACAACCTCGGTGCAGGCCTATCAGCCGAGTCCGTACCTGCTGGCTTACTCGGCGACCAAGGGCGCGATCCGAACCTTCACCCAGTCGCTCGCGCAGTTCGCAGCCGAGCGGGGCGTTCGTGTGAACGCAGTAGCACCCGGGCCGGTGTGGACGCCGCTGATCCCGTCCACCATGCCGGATAAAAAAATCAGGACGTTCGGAAAGAACACGCTGCTCGGCCGGCCCGCTCAGCCCGCCGAACTCGCGCCGACGTACGTGTACCTCGCGTCCAACGATTCGGCTTTCGTGAACGGCGCGATCCTGGACCTCAGCGCGGAGTTGCTACCGTAGGCAGCCGGCGGTGCAGAGTCAATGCACGCCGTAATCTTCATCGGCATACAGGGATCTGGCAAGACCACGTTTTACCGGCAGCGTTTTTTCGAAACACACGTCCGCATCAGCATGGACATGCTGCGAACGCGACACCGTGAGGGCATCCTGTTGGCAGCCTGCCTCACGGCGAAACAGCCGTTTGTCATTGACAACACCAACGTACTGGCGGCCGAGCGGGCGCTCTACATCCCTGTTGCAAAGCGAGCCGGCTTCCGTGTGACGGGGTACTTCTTCCGGACTCCGCTTCGGGCAGCGATCGCCCGAAACGCCAAGCGGCAGGACAAGAAGGCAATACCCGTCGCGGGCGTCGTCGGCAAGTACAAACGCCTGCAGACGCCCGCGCCCGAGGAGGGTTTTGATGAGGTGTTGGCCGTTGAGCTCACGGCGCAGGACCAGTTTTTAGTAACCGCTTATGTGCCGGAGGAAGGTGGCGGTTAGGTCACTTCTGGAGCGAGAAGTTGATATCGACCTCGGTCATGACAGGCACGGCCTTGCCATCCTTGATGGTCGGCGCCCATTTCCACTGCTTCACGGCTTCGATCGCGTTTTTGTCTAGCCCCGGATCGAGCGATTTCAACAGGGTGACCGAACTTGCGCGGCCTTGGGCATCGACTTCGACGCTCAATCTGACAATCCCCTGAATCCCGGCAGCCTTCGCTTCGGGCGTGTACTTAGGAGCAACCACCTTCACAGTTTTGGGTTTTGCAGGGTCCGCCGCAGAACCAACGGCACACCCGGCCAACAGAAACATGCAGCACAACAGGGCGATGAAGCGTAACATGCCGGATCAGACGCTGAACTGAGGATAGAAGTTCCCGGGAACCTACGGACACTGCGTTCGGAGGGCGGCTTCGATGTTCACCACGTTCTTGCGGGCAAACTCGGCCTCGGGCAGATTTTCGTTCAACTCGATCATTTTCTGAAAGCCCTTGCGCGCGGGAGGGAGCCACTCGCAACTTCCTGTGGCCTCGGCCTTGCGCATGTAGGCCAGTGCCAGCGCGTAGTGCACATACGGGTCGTCCTGAGCGTATGAGAGCGATCGCTGGCAATACGTAATCGCCGTATCGAAGTTCTTCAATTTCCGCTCGGCGTCGCACATCCCGAAAAACGCAAGGCCGCGGAGGTCTTTCCAGATGTCGGTTTGTGCGGCGCGCTTCTTCTTTCCCATTCCGATGAGAAACCCCACCGCGTAGTAGTTCAACTTACCGGCCAGCTTGCTATCGAAATCGCTCAGCTTGAGGTAAGAAGCGTACTCGCGGCGGGCCTCGTCGAACTGACCGCTCAGGCGCAGGCTCTCGGCCAGCCAGAAATGGGCTTCGGCATTGATCGGGTTCACTTGTATCGACGCCCGTGCAGCCTCGATGGATTGCGGATACTCGTCCTTCATCCGGAACGCCTGCGCGAGCAGGTACTGCCCCATCGCGTTCTTGCGGTCACGCTGCACGACAACGGTAAGCTGCCGGATCGCCTCATCGGCGTCGCCGACATCGAGCAGCATGCCGGCGAAGCTGGCGCGCGCCTCCATGTAATCGGGGTCCAGTTCGATGGCGCGGCGGAAGTTCTTTGCCGCGTTCTCCTCATCGTAAAGGGCGTTCTGAGTGCGCGCGAGGTATAGCGCCGCCTGGCTGTACTTCGGATCGATCGCGAGCGCCTTCTGGAACAACGCAGCGGCGCGCGTGTAGTTTTGCTCAAAGCCCTTGTTGTATGCCTCGACGCCGTCGTCAAACAGATCCACAGCGGATCTGTTGCGCCGCCGCGGAATCGTGATTCGAATCGTAACCGTGCTCTCCTGCCCGGGATAAACCATCAGTTCGCGAGGGCCGTCCGGCTCGTAGCCCATCCTCACGGCTTTAACCGTGACAGCGCCCGGCGCGAGGCCCGGGAGCCGCAACGGCTTGCCCTTGTCCACGACGCCGGCGGACTTGCCATTCACGAAGACCTCGACTCCGTCCATGTTGACCTCGAAGATCAGCGCACCTTCCTTGGGCGGAGGCGGCGCGCCGGCGGCCGCGTTAGTCGGGATGTAGGCGAGCAGCATGTTCGGATCGAAGCTGCCGCGGTCGGACGTTGGATTCTGCTGCCCTCCGCTGGCCTCGCGCACGTTGCGCCGCACGTACTCGGCGAGTTCGTCGGCCGTTACGATCGCGTCACGGTTCTCGTCTGCGCTGCCCTCCAGGCCCTTCACCACGTAGTAAGTGAAGATGCCGTGCCCGCCGCCCCACTCCGGGCTCTCGAACGACCGCTCTCGGTCCCGGCTCGCCGTCAACGAGAAGAGCGAGCGGTGCAGGTCCAGCAGCGAGCGGTTGAGTTGCGCGTTCTCCTCGGGCGTGATGGCTCCGCTGTGGCAGGAGTCCGTCAGCAGCACCTTCCACTTCGCTTTGATCTTGCCGCCGATCAGCGCGCCGAGAGATTCCATCGGGTAGCCGGTGCCGGCGACATTATCAATGACGAAATCGTGCGGGGCCAGATAGCCCTTGCCGCCGTACACGAAGCCGTGGCCCGCAAAGTAGATGAGCACGCGGTCATCGTCCTTTGCGACCGAGGGCAGCCATTCCTCCAACTCCCGGCGGATATTCGCGAGTGTCGCCTTCGGACCGACGAGGCGTCTGACGTTCTCGGCCGGGAAGTTGCCGCCTTCACGGCTGATCAGGATCGAGTAGACCGCTTCCGCATCGCGCTCCGCGAACTGCAGTTGAAGGTTCGCGGGCAGGTTCTGATATCCGCCGATGCCGATAACAAGCGCGTAGCTCCGCGGTATGGCCGGCGCGGCCGGGACCGACTCGGGCGGCAGGTCCTTTTCAAGTTTTAAATCGCGGCCGGTCTGCTGCGCCGCAAGCAGAGCCGCCGCCGCAAGAACGATTCCTAACAGACGCATGGGATCACCGGTGCGCAAGCCGAAATTCATAGATGACAGGGCCGTCGATCGGTTTCGCCGAAGATAACACGGACTGGTTCTGCCGCTTCATAATGATCAATTCGCGGGAGCGGACGCCCGGCAGCCCCTGCATGTTCTCCGGGAGCGGCTTCGTCGCGTCGAGCTGACGCGGACCGGCTGATGAATCGATGCACTGGCCGCGCGCCCGAAAAATCGCATCGTCGCAGCGGGGGATGAGACTTGCCGGCGGCGGCGCGGTCTTGGGCGGCGGAGGAAGCGGGACATAGGCGGGCGGCGCCGATGCGCCCATCGCAACGGGGGACATCATCCAATAGATGATGTCGTGCCCTGCCGGACCGGAAATGCGGAACCAGGCCTGCGTGGCCGGGATCAGGCATTCGACGCCGCTGCGAATGTTATTCGCGCGTCCCGTCTCCTCGCGCGGAAAGAGCATGGTGTACGAGCCGCTCGTGCCCTGGTTCATCACGTACAGGTACCCGTCGAAGCTGGCTTTGAAGCGGAAGCGAACGCGATCGTCCTGATCGAAGACGAAGCCGGGCGGCATCGCGCGCCAGCCCGCCCCGACCATGCGTTCGAGCGTAATCTCGACGCGTTGTCCCGGCGCCGCGTCGGCGGCCGGCGCTCCGGGGGAAGCGGCGCACACGGTGGCTGCGCCGAGGCCGAGAAGGAAGGATCGGCGTTCCATATTAGCGGTGGATCAGCGTGATGTCCGCGATCACGCGCGCATCGGATCGCCCGCTTGGATTGACCGTGTAGACGGCCTTCTCCGGCGGACGCGAGTTTACGGGAGCCTTGTCGTCCACTTTCTCGATGATCAGGTCACGCGCGTAGGCGTTGCGCAGGCGGCCCACCATCATGTCGTCGATCGGACTGATGTTGGCGGCCAGCATCACCTTCGGTTGTTTCTGCTCGGGTCGGGGTGAGCCCGTTTCGCCGAGGTTATAGATCAGCTTCTCGAGATCGCCCTCAGGCTTACGTGCGACCACCACAAAGAGCTTCTCCTCGCCGGCGGTCTCATCGAAGGTGAACGTGTACCCCGAGGGAATCTCATAGCGACGTCCGGGCAGAACGCGGTTATCGCCGCCCGCTATCTCTGAAGACGGGAATAGTACTGTCCACGCGCCGCTCGATCCACGGTTGACGATGTAGAGATACCCCGGATCATTTACTTCAATGCTGAGGCGGATGCGGTCGCCGGCGCGAAATGCGGTTGCGGTATCGACCTCCTCCACGCCGGACCCGGTCCGTTTCAAAAGACTGTAGCGAAGTCCCAGCGGCTTCGTTTCGTTCGAAGCAAGCACGATGGGCGGTCCGGCATCCGCAAAAGCGGGCGAATGCACCGCATGTTCAGCAGCGGCGGGCGCTTGCACGGACTTCGACCTCGCGGCAGCTTGCTCCACCGGCTTTGCCGGACGGGCTATCTTTGCCGCAGGCCTCGCGGCGGCGGCCGTGGTAGGTGCGGAATAGAAGATCTCCCGCGGGCTCAGCTTACGGTCCTGTTGCGGGAGTGCGACCGCACAGAAGAGAGCGAGTAACGGCAGCATGCGCATGAACACACCTCCGGTTCGTTGAGACGCCTAGAATAACACCACGCTGCTCGGACCAGTACTAAATTCACAGTTCAGATCTTGTATTTCCATACGCTGAGGATTAGCCTAGACCGACAGGAGTGTGCGCCTAGTGTCTTCAGAATCTCTCTCGCGCGCTTTCGCGCGGCGCCTTGCCATCGCGTTGGCGTGGCTTATGGCATTTCAAACCATGCCCGGACTGGCTGCCCAGGAGCCACTCGAGCCAAAACTCAATATCGTTGTCATCGAAGGTGAGGGGGCGATTAATAACGTTCGTCAACGGACGGCGCGCGAGCCGATCGTTCAGGTGGAGGACCAGAACCGCAAGCCTGTCGCGGGCGCCACGGTCACCTTCCTTCTGCCGCGTGACGGCGCCGGTGTGGCTATGCGTGATGGTTCGCGCTCGTTCACCGCCGTCACAGATCAAAACGGCCGCGCCACCATGCGGGGCCTGCGCCCGAACAACGTCGCCGGGCAGTTTCAGATACAGGTAAACGCATCCTTCCAGGGCCTCACCAGCTCAGCGGTGATTACGCAAACCAATATGGCCGTTGCTGCTGCGGCGGCGGGCGCGGGCGCCGGTGCGGGCATCGGCCTATCGGCCAAACTGATCGCCGTTCTTGCGATCGCAGGTGGAGCGGCGGCGACCGGCGCCGTGGTCGCGGCCACTCGCGGCGGCGACAGCCCAAAGAGTACCGCGGCGCCCCCCATTGTCGTCACACCCGGCACACCGAGCGTCGGCAGCCCGCGCTAGGAAGACTCCCCATGAACAGAATCCCCCCTGCGATGCTGCTCTTCGCGGCACTGGCCTGTGCTGCCGAATCACCCATCACCGGTCCCGTGCTCGGCTACGCGATCGGTGAAAGTGGCGTGCGGCCCGTCTATGGCATTCCCGGCGCCGCGATCCTCGGCCCCGCTGCCGATCTGGGCGGCACGGTGAGACTCGCGGCTGCCGCGAACGAAGCCGGCTCGGTAATCGCCGCGCTCGAAGACGGCCGCGTCGTGTTGTACCGCGGTGCGTCCGCGATGCCGCTCGCAAACGCGATTAGCACACCGACGCGAATCGCCTTCAGCCCGCGCGGGCGCGCCGCAATCTTGTACTCCGAACAGTCCGACGCTATTCAACTCATCACTGGTTTAGAAGGAACTCCGAGCGCGGCTGAGCCGGTTCCCTTGATTTGGCCTGTTTCGGCCATGGCCGTCTCGGACAGCGGCCGCGCGCTTCTCGCGGGCGATGGCGCTCTATGGTCTCTTCTGCCCGGCCGAGCCGCAGTACACGTCATGCGCGCTGCCGGCGTCTCGTCCATCGCGTTCTTCGCGGGAAGCAACGATGCCGCGTTCGCCGATGCCGGCATGCTCTGGGTTCAGCGATCGGGCCAGTTTACGCCGGTCACCGAATTCGCCGGCGCGATCGCGCTGCAAACCTCCGGGGGCGCGCTGTTCGCCGCGACGGCAGACGGAGTCAGCCGTATAGACCTCACAACCGGCGTGCGCGCCGATGTGCCCTGCGGGTGCAACATCACCGATCTGGAGCCGATGCGCGGCGGAGCGGTGTTCCGCCTGAACCGCAGCGGCAAGGAGCCGCTTTACCTCTACGACGGCGAGAGCGCGCAACCGCGCGTGGTGTTCGTACCGCCTGCGCCGGCAGAGTTGGAAGGAGGTGCGCTGTGAAGAACCGCATACTCCTGCTTGCGGTGATCGCGATATGCGCAAGCGCCCCTGAGGCCGCTGCTCAGACCGCGCCGCCCGCCCTGACAGTCACCAGCATCAGTCCCACGCAGGCAACCGTCGGTTGCTGCTTCGTCGAGGGCGCCGATTTCAGCGGGTACTGGCTCGAGATCACGATCACCGGTCAGAACTTTCTTGCGCAGCAGTCGCCTCCCGCAGTATTCATGCGGCGTCAGGGCGCCGTAGACGAATCGCATCTCTACCTTGAACCCACGGAAGTGTCGGACACACTGATCAAGGCTGTTATCTACGACACCAATGCGATTCCGGGCGTGTACGACGTCATCGTTGAGTCATACTCGCCTCCGGTAATTGCGGTCGCAGTTGCGCCTGCCGCACCACCTCAGGCCGCAGCCGTTCAGTTCACGTTCAATCCGCCGCTCGAACCTCCGATGGGAGTGAACTTCCCGGCTTACGCGGGCGTGCCGTTTAGCCACCAGCTTTCGGTGGCGGGCGGCACAGCGCCGTACACGTGGACATTCGCCAGCACGCCTCCTCCCGGGTTTGGGCTGGCGCTCAGCAGTTCCGGCGTGCTGACCGGGACATTTCCGGCGCCGACGACGGTGTTCGTGGATGTCATGGTAACCGATGCGTCCCAGACCACCACTAGTTTCGGCGTGGTGATACACCCTCCGCCGGTGACGCTCACGTCTCCCACGAACCTGCCCACAGCGTACCGCGGCCAGCCGTACACATTCCCATTCACGGCGGCTGGAGGCATGCCTCCGCTCTTCTGGGGTACAGAAGGCGGAGTTCCCGGGTTAGTACTCAATCCGGAAACTGGAGTGCTCAGCGGCACTCCCACTGAGCTCGGCCAATTCCCTATCTGGATTTACGTCTCTTCAAGTTTCAGCTATCCGGAAGGCGGAGGCGGGGACAGCGGCCAGTTCACTTTGAGCGTGGTCGACAGGGTGCCGCTGGTGCTTCCCCCGGCCGAGCTCCCGGCGGCCACCGCCGGAGAGCGTTACACATATCAGTTCGTCGCTCGAGATGGAACACCGCCGTACAGGTTCTCAGGCCGAGTGCCGTCCGGCTTCACGGTCGACGATTCAGGTCTCCTGAGCGGAACCCCGGCCGCCGAGGGCAGGCTCAACCTAGCCGTCGACGTAACCGACGCCGATGGGTACAGCGCGAATCAGACATTCACGTTGCTCGTTCAGCCGCCGCTGTTCCGGATCACCACGGCGGTGCTCTCCAATGTCCGCATCGGCCAGACGTACGCGGAGACGCTCGTATCGACTGGCGGTGTTGCGCCGATCGCGTGGGCAGTCAAGACGGGAGCGCTCCCGGCCGGCCTCACGCTCGATCCGGCTACAGGCAAGGTGACTGGCTCGCCCACCAAGGGCGGTCTTTTCCGTATGGAATTCCAGGCGACCGACGCGAAGAAGCTGATCGCGACCCGCCCGCTTACCATCCTCGTCGTGGTCCCTATGATTGAGATCAGGACGCAATCGCTGCCCGGCGGCCAGCTGAACCAGCCCTATAGCGCTACACTCGCGGCCGACGGCGGTGAGCCGCCGATCTCGTGGTCCGTGACGCAGGGCTCTCTGCCCGGAGGCCTGTCACTCGATGCCGCGGGCTCGATCACGGGCAAGCCGAACGCAAAGGGCACATTCGCGTTCACGGTAACGGCGACGGATCCGTCGGGACAGAAAGCATTGCACGGCTATGAAATCGCCGTGACGAACGCGCCGGTGAACATCATCACCGCGGCTCTTTCCGCTGCGAGGACAGGCGCAGCCTACACAGCCGCAATGACGGCAGAAGGCGGCGCCGGAACCTATGTTTGGTCGATCGCCGCAGGCAGCCTGCCGCCAGGGCTGTCGCTCGATGCTGGAACCGGATCCATTACGGGTACACCGGCGCTACCCGGCGAGAACAACATCACGATCGAAGTGAAGGACGAGGCCGGAACTTCGGCCTCGCGGTCCTACGTGCTGCGCGTCGCTCCTCCGCTGCTGGCAGCGGCGCTCTCGGCAACCAGCCCGGGCGCCGGACAGCAGGGCTCCGCCGGGGTGACGATCGCCAAGTACCCCGTGAAAGTCACGGGGCAGCTGACGATGACGTTTACGCCGGATTCGGGTTACTCCGATGACCCGGCGGTGCAGTTTGCGAACGGCGGGCGCACAGCGCCGATCGAAATCGATGCCGGCGGGACGAACTTCTTTGTGCCGGTGCAGGTGGGCACGACGCCTGGCGTCATCCGGATCACCGCCGCCTTCACCGCCGCCGGCGCCGATGTGACGCCGTCGCCCGCTCCCGAGCGGACCATCCGCATCGACCGCGCAGCGCCCGTAATCTCCAGCGTCAGGGTCACCCGCACCTCGGACGGCTTCGACGTCACGGTCACCGGCTTCGCCACCGGACGAGACATCACCAGCGCCACGTTCCGGCTGGCGGCATCGGGCACCAGCACGTTGCAGGGCTCCGAGTTCACCGTACAAGTGGGCTCAGCGTTCTCGACGTGGTTCGCGAGCGAAGGCGCACGGCAGTTCGGCGGGCAGTTCACCTACACGCAGCCGTTCAGCGTACAGGGAGACTCCAGCGCGATCACGTCCGTTACCGTGACGCTCACAAACTCATCGGGTGCCTCACAGTCAGTCACCGCAACTTTCTAAATACCGCATCCAGGAGGAGGCGCCTCATCGCGCCTCTTCCTGTATTTCCCATCCCGCCTCCGACATATAATCATTTAGGCCATCATGACGTCCAGAGAACGAGTCCTTAATGCGCTCGCGCACCGCGAGCCAGATCGCGTGCCGGTGGATCTCGGCGGAACGTCCGTCACCGGCATCCACGTGAGCTGTGTAGCCGCGCTACGCGATCACTACGGCCTCGAG
>DATMXS010000431.1:0-12424 GCA_035561355.1 Bryobacteraceae bacterium
GGCGGGAGGAGATGGCCACCCTGCGGGCGGAGGCGGATACTGAGGTGGGGTGGACGCGGTTTGCGGAGGGTTGGACACCCCCGGGGGCGCCTGCGCCGCGGCGACTGATTGCCCCGCGGCTTGAGCCGGCGTGCCGCAAGCCGTACAGAACTTCAGCCCGGGAGTTAGTGCAGCAGCGCATTTTGCGCATGTCGGCGCGGCCGCGGCGGCCGGTGGTGGAGGCGACGGAGGGGCGACGGATACCGGCGCAATGACGTTCTGCGGCGGGACCGGCTTGGCAGTGTCCGCTTGCGCGGGCGTGCCGCAGGCGGTACAGAACTTCAGGCCGGGGGTGAGCGGCGTTCCGCATTTCGCGCACTTCGGCCCTGCAGCGGGAGGCGCAGGCGAGGGAATTCCGACCGCGCTCGCTGACAGCGGGGGCGTGGCCTTCGGTGGTTCGGCCTGCGCCGGTGCACCGCATGCGGTGCAGAACCTGAGACCCGGGGTTAGCGCCGCTCCGCACCTGCTGCATCCGGATTGCGCGGGAGGCGCTGGCGCCGGCGGTGCAGCGGCTTCAACCGGTTTGCCGCACCCCACGCAGAATCGATTTCCCGGCACGAGAGCCGAGCCGCAGTGTTGGCAGGTGGACATTTGAAGCTCCCCGGCCGCCCGCGGATCGGAGCGCGGCGGCTCTCCTGTGGATTGAGGTTGAGTATACCGAAGCGCGAAGCCGAATGCGCGCGCCTCAGAGCATCAGGAACCCGCCGTTGACCTCGATCGACTCGCCTTGGATAAACGCCGCGTCTTCCGAACACAGGAAAGCGATCACGCCTGCGATGTCTTCGGAGCGGCCGATGCGTCCGAGCGGAGTGGCGTTCGCGATGCTATCGAGCACCTCCGGTGTCGAGAACGTCTTGTGGTAATTCGTGTCGATCGTACCAGGAGAAACGGTATTGACGCGGATACCGGCAGGCCCGAACTCGCGCGCGAGTCCCTTCGTCATCGCTGTCAATGCGGCCTTCGCGCAAGCGTATGCCGTCGCGCCGATTCCACCGCCGTTGCGCGCCGCAATCGACGACACGTTCACCACGTACCCGCGCTTCCGTTCGATCATCGCGGGAAGCAACTCGCGCGTGAGAATGTATGCGCTGTCGAGGTTCAGCATGAACACCTGGCGCCAGAGGTCGTCGGTGAACTCGAGGAACCGGGTGCGCTTCACGAGCGAGCCGGCGTTGTTCACGAGAGCGTCCACAGTCCGGCCGGACTGGCGCACAAGGTCCACAAGCCGGTAGACACCTTCCGCGCAGCTCAGGTCGGATTGCAGCAGTTCGCCATCGCCGCCGGCGTCGCGGATGCGTTCGAGGACGCGGTGGGCGGCATCGCCTGAGCTGTTGTAATGCGCCAGGACGTATGCGCCCTCGCCGCCGAACCTCACGGCCGTTTCAGCACCGATGCCGTTGCTCGCCCCGGTTATCAGCACCGTCATGCCTTCAAATCGTTTCGGATTCATCGTGAATACCAGTCAGAACTTCTCGAGTGATCGTAGCATCGAGGCGGTGGTCGCGCCGTTCGGCAGATCGATGTAATGAATCACGCGCCAGTTGCGGTCGAGAGCGCCGATGTACCTGGCGTCGTTTCGATCCGTGCCCATCAATATGATGAAGTACGCGCGCTGCGGGTACCACAGTAAGCGGTACTGCAATTCACCGCTCTCCGCCTTCCATCGGCTTTCAGTAGGCTCGCCCAGCTTACGGACCACCGCGAAGTAATTATCGTCCCGGCTGAGGCTCAGGAATTCCTGATCGGCCGCCGTGAACGTCACGGGGCGCATCGTTCCCGCCTTATAGATAGCGAGGATCACGAGGCAAAGCGCGATGCCGCCGATCAGGACACCGGCAATCAGGCGGCTGATGCGGGTCTCGGTGGAGGGCTGGCTCGAAACGCTGTGTGAGGACTCGCGACGCGGCTGCTCCGGCGCGACTTCCGTCCGCGGCGGCATCACGCGCGGCATTTCAACAAGGCGCCGCTCGTACTGCCACACGGAGCCACCCTTGTACTCCAGTTCGCGTTCGAGGCCCACGATCACCACAGGCTCGTCCACGCTCGAGATCTTGCCGAAAAGACGCCGCGGGATCCACACTTCCTGGCCGGTCTTCGAATTCACCACCAGCACCTCGCTCCACTCAGCGCGGAGCAGGTGCCATTGATTATGTTCGAAGTTGCGGATTGGGGGATAGAACGAGAACGTCCGCCCCTGCATCTCTTCGATGGTTACCGGGACCGGCATGCAGCCATCCATGTTAGCGCGGACGCCCTCATATAAACGAAAGTTACTCGAGGCCCAGGGATTCGGCCAGTGTCTCGAGTTCCGGCGGCTCGACGCGTACCTGTTTCTTCATCTCGTCGGGATTGTCCCTCTGGTCGAATGCCTGGCGCAGCGCCATTTTCGCGATGCCGTACCGTTCGGCGTCGCAGAGTTCCCGGCCGTGCGCCGCGTTCCATTGCTCCACCGACTCATCCGGGACCACTATTGAAACATCGAAGAATCGCGTGCGGTCAGCCGACGCTGAAAAGACGTATTCGACGCTCTCCGCCAGCGGCCGGCGTCCCTCATAGACGTATTGGTAAACGTATCCGCTCTCGGCAGAGTACGTCTTCATGCGCCGAACCTCGGGCGCTCCGGTCAGGGGAGGAAGCGGACGTTTTCGCAGCCGCCGTAGCCAGCCCAGCATGGCTCCGATGCTAGCACGCTACAATCTGAGCGATGGTAAAGGGGCTCTGGATCGTTTTGGCGGCGGTCTGCTGGGCGCAAGCGCCGGCTCCGAAGCCGCTGATGGAGAACACGGGGAAACCCATCCGCGTACCGCTCACCTGCGGGAGCGATGAGATTGTCGAACTGGCGCTCACATGCCCGGCCGAGCAGCCCTGCCCGGTTTTCCTCGAACTCTCGGCTCTGGAGGCCGTCGGTGACAGGTTGTTCGCCGCCGGCAACCTGCACACGGAGTCGGCTACGGTTGAATCCGTGCTTCTGGCGAGCGACGATGCCGGCAGGACCTGGCACGAGCCGCACGCGCGCATCCGCCAGGCTGGCCTGGACCAGGTGAGGTTCGCCGACCTCGAGCACGGTTGGGTAAGCGGGCACATCATGGCCGCGTTCCCTCGCGATCCGTTCTTCCTTTTGACTCGCGACGGAGGTAAGACGTGGCGTTCCCAGCCTGTCAGCACCGAGAGCCGGGCCGGCGCTATTGAGTGGTTTCAGTTTGAATCGCGCACGAACGGCTCATTGTGGATCGACCTGGGTCACGCCGCCGTTGACGGGAATCGTTGGGAAGCGTACGAAACCTCAACCGGCGGCGACGTCTGGTCGCTGCGCGAGATGACGGACAAAAGTCCGAAATTGTCCCGCGCCGCGCCGCCCGCCGGATGGCGCCTGAGGCCGGACGCGGCTTCGAAGTCCTATCGGATCGAGCGGCTGGTCTCCGGACGCTGGACTCTGGCGACCAGCTTCCTGGTTCGCGCGGGCGAATGCAAGGAACAGGAGACGCCGCTGCCGGAACCGCCATCCCAGCCAGAGGCTCCGCCTGCAGCGAGACCGCCTGCCGACCACTGATTCGCTACGCGTGGCCCGCTGTCTTCGCGCTCTTCAGGTCCGCAACTATCTGTGTCGCAGTGCTGCCGGCGAGGCTGCGACACGATTGGGTACCATGAGAGCGGAGGCTCCTTGAGCGCTGCATCCACTGTTACATCCATGCCCGAACGCAGAGCGTTGACCCGACGGCAGTCAGTCGGGCTGGTGTTTGTGTGCACGCTGCTCGGGGCCGCCGGCCAGATACTCATCAAGTACGGCGCGACCGCCCTCAAGGGTTCCTCGCCGCTCGCGATGCTGATGAACCTGCCGCTGATGGCCGGGTACAGTCTTTACGGGCTGATGACAGTGCTGTTCGTCTTCGCCTTGCGGGACGAGGAACTCTCGATACTTTACCCGATCATCTCGCTCACCTATGTCTGGGTGATGGCGCTCTCGATGTACTTCTTCCACGAATCGCTGAACGGCTTCAAGGTAACGGGTGTGCTGATCATCGTCCTGGGAGTCGCCGTGCTCGGCAGGAGCAAGAAGTGAAGACGCCCATCGAGTCCATGCTGCTGGTGCTGCTCGGATCGTTCATCGGTTCGTTCGGCGCTGTGTTCTTGAAGGCGGGAGCGGGCAAGCTGAATCGCGGGCTCAAGTACCTCATCCTGAACGCCAGGCTTGCCCTCGGCGTGTTGTTCTTCGTGGGCTCATCGTATTTCTTCGTCCTCGGCGTGCGCAACGGCGAATTGAGCGTACTTTACCCTCTAGTTTCGCTCGGATACTTATGGACGCTCTTGTGGTCGCGCATCTTCTTCAAGGAGCCGATCACGCGGACGAAGTTTTACGGACTCGGCCTGATTCTGCTGGGCATCGCCTTCGTGGGCCTGGGGAACCGCTAGCGGCTCCCCTAATCGCGTTCGAGCACCGCGGCGTAATTCGGAGCGTCCTCGGCGGGATGAAATGCCGTCAGCCGCCAACCGGTTCCCTCGACCAGTTCCTCCAGTTCGGGACGTGAGAGAAACAGGTAATCGAACCAGGGAGTGGTGTAGCTCTCATACCGCATGCGGAATCGGAGTTGCCCGGACATACGCCCGTTGCGCCGGTTCCTGCGTTGATACGCCATGTGCTCCTGATCCAACGCCGCGTACGGATCGACGGTCGTGCCAATGATCCGCGCTCCGGGCGCTGTGATCTTCTTGAATTTCCTGAGCAGGGCGCGGCCCTGTTCGAGCCCTCCCAACAGCGCAAGATTGTGCCCGAGCATGACGATGCTGTCGAACATGAGGGGCGCGAGCGTTGACGCTTGAGAGACGGACAGCGCCCGCCCGTCCTTCAGCCCGCGCTGCCGGCTGACCTCAACGGCCAGCGGGGAATCATCGATGCCCGTCACCAGGTGGCCCTGCTCCTGAAGGTAAATCGCGTGCCGACCCGCGCCGGTGCCGACGTCGAGCACGCGGCCGCGCACGTACTTGAGCGCGCGCTTCTCGATGCCCGGCCACTTCTGGTATGGCGCAAAATAGAGTTTCGATCCGTACAAGTCTACGCCGATCCAGCCGTCGTCGCGTTCGATGACTGCCGGCATCGCATCCCCTTTCATCATGTTCCAGAGTGTGTGTCCGAATGCGTCCTGCTTGGGTTTGAGGTGTGCCATTGCGCCAGCATCCATTTTGCAGTAAATTCCAGTTGGACTTCCTCTCGCGTCGCCCGCGGCGCCCACCGCCGTGATCAAGGGCCGGCGCTCAAAGCCGAATGTGTGCAAAGAGGAGGGAGTCATGCCGGTATTAACCAAGCTTCGGGAGTTTTTGGACCAAAACAATGTGCAGTACACACATACGGTCCACCCGCTGGCTTATACGGCCAGGGAAGTCGCCGCAGTAGAACACATCCCAGCCCGGGAGGTCGCCAAGACGGTAGTGTTCCTGAGTGAGCAGGGGTATGGGATGGCCATTCTGCAAGGGGACAGCGTCGTGGATCTGGAGCAGTTGCGGCAGGATCTTGGCCTGGCGCGGTTGCGCTTGGCGACCGAGGCTGAACTGGGCCGCATTTTCCAGATGTGCGAACTGGGCGCGATGCCGCCGTTCGGGAATCTTTGGGGACTGCCGGTCTACGTGGACAGCCGGCTCGGCGGCGAGGAGATGATCGCGTTCAACGCGGGCACCCACCGGGATGTGATTCACATGAAATACCGTGATTTCGACCGGCTGGTGAATCCGGCCGTGATCCAGTTCGCGCGGCGGATCGCGCTTGGAGCCTGAGTCCTCAAGAGGTCCATGAAAATAGCACAGGCCCCGGAGAACCGGGGCCTGTAAAAAGTCGTTAAGGCTCAGAGCCGTGGGCGCGGGTTAAAAGGTGGGTACTTTCTATGCGTGATGTGAAGCAAACACTGGCGGGTTATTGGCGGCAAACCACTGAACCCTGAGCCCTTAACATTTTCATCACGCCATCCTAATAGCACGGGCCGTGCCAAATCCTAAGCCCTTGTAATATGGTCGAACTGGGGTGGAATGGGGGTATGTTGGACCGTTTTTTACACGATGCGCGAACCGGGCTGTAAAAAGGCTGCAATACCCGGTAAAAAAGGACGGTGCTGCCCGGAATATCGTTTGGCCTTAGGACATCCGGTCGCGCGCAGGCTGCAGACCGCGAGCGTCATGTTCTGCCGGCCTGTGGAACGGCAGCGGGCTGTCGCCTGTAATCAGGCGCGCGCGCCGGTTAAATGTGACGTAGAAGAAGGCCCACTGGATCAGCACGAGCAACCTGTTCTGGAAGCCCACCAGGTACATCAGATGGACGAAGACCCAGGCCAGCCATGCCGGTAAACCGTCGAACTTCAGGCTGCCGACCTCGCCAACGGCGCGCCCCCGGCCGATGGTCGCCAGATTCCCCTTATCGAAGTACCGGAATGGCCCGGGCGCGGCGCGCCCCTCGATCCGGGCGCGGATCACCTTTGAAACGTACTTGCCCTGCTGTATTGCCACAGGCGCGAGTCCCGGGAGCGGCTGATCAGAGCCGTGGGCGTAATGAGCGATGTCGCCGATTACGAAGAGTTCCGGGTGACCCGGCACAGAGCAATCCGGCGCGACAAGCACCCGGCCGCGTTCCAACTTCGCCCCGACGCGCTCCAGCACGCGGGTGAGGGGCGAAGACCTTACTCCGGCGGCCCAGATTACCGTGCGGGCGTCGATCCGGTAGGGCTTACCGTCGGGCGTCTTCATGTCGGCGCCATCCCCATCGAGTTTTGTCACTCGGTACTCCGTCAGTGTGCGCACCCCCAACTGAATCATGTCGCGTTCCGCCGCTTGCGAAAGCTTTGCCGGAAACTGCGGCAGAATTCGCGGCGCGCCCTCCACCAGGAAGATCCGGGCTTCCTCGGGTCGAATCGAGCGGAAGTCGCCTTTCATCGAGTCATTTGCGATCTCGCCCAGGGCGCCGGCAAGTTCCACCCCGGTCGGTCCTCCGCCGACGATCACAAACGTGAGCCAGGCCTGCCGGGCAGCGGGGTCGGTCTCCCGCTCGGCGGCTTCAAACGCCACCAGCCACCGCCGCCGGATCGCTGTTGCGTCCTCGATCGTTTTCAGCGGCGGTGCGAATGTCTCCCACGCGCCGTTCCCGAAATAGGACGGTTCCGAACCCGTCGCGATCACCAGCGTGTCGTACGGGATCTCGCCATCGGTGAGCAGCACTCGGCGGCCCTCGAAATCGATGTCCCGAGCCTCCGCCATCAGCACGTGGATGTTACAGCTCTTCCGGAATAGCGGGCGCAACGCCGCGGAAATGTCGCCAGGTGATAGGCTGCCCGTTGCCACCTGGTATAGAAGCGGCTGAAACAGGTGGTAATTCCGGCGGTCGATCAGCGTGACTTCGGCTCCTGAACGCGCCAAGCCGCGGGCCGCGTTCAAGCCGCCGAACCCGCCTCCCAGGATGACAACCCGATGGCCGTTGCCCATCGCCCGTCAGGCCACCTTCTGCATTTCGCTCTGGCCGGAAAGCGGCATGCCGACGCGCCGGAGCAACAGGAACTCTGAAAGGTTTTCCGCGGTCAGCAGACCCTGAAGCCGGTCCCCGTCCATGACGAGGACGCAGGAGCGGCCTTGCGAAAGCAACGACATCGCATCTGCCAGGTCGGTTCCTGATTCGACGCGCGGGAAGTCCCGGTCCATTATTCCCGCCACAAACGCATCCGGACCCGCGTGGGCGATTCCGCGGACGAGCGCGGTCCGGCCGAGCAAGCCGATGACGGACTCGCCGTGCATTACGGGAAAGTCCTGCTGTGTCGTGGCGAGCAGCAGAGCCGCTGCATCGCGGATGGTCTCGCCGTGGGCGAGAGTTCTGAAATCAGTGACCATGGCGGCACGGACCGGCATCCCCTGGGTCAGAATGCGCCCCTGCGCCATGGCAGCCTCCTGTGCTGCGCCCAGGTACACGAAGAACGCGATGAACACGAGGAAGAAGTTCATGATGAGCAGCCCATACAGGCCCATCAGAATGGCGAGCGCCTGGCCGGCGCGTGCGGCGATGCGGGTCGCCTGCTCCTGCGGCCTGCGGCGCGCGAGCAGTGATCTGAGGATACGTCCGCCGTCCATCGGAAACGCCGGAAGCAGGTTGAAAAGCGCGAGGATCAGGTTGCCGGCTGCAATCCGGTGCGGCAGCGTGTGATCCGATGCGATCGCGAGGGCCTGCAAGGGCAAGCCTGCCGCGCCGGTCGCCGCGAGATATCCAAACAGCAGCGCAGCAAGTACGATGTTGACTGCCGGGCCGGCGGAGGCGATCCAGAACTCCTCCCTCGGGCCGGGGTTGCGGTCCAGGCGAGCCACGCCGCCGATCGGGAACATCACGATCTCAACCGTGCGGACACCGTAGCGGCGCGCGACGAGAGCGTGCCCCAGCTCGTGCAGAATCACGGAGCCGAAGATGGCGCCGATGTAAACCACGTCCGCCCACATCGACTGTCCCGCAAATCCCACTGAGATCAGGAAGACGAACAACAGTACAAATGTGAAGTGCAGGCGGACCGGGATGCCAAACACCTTTATTGACAGGATTGATCCCGGAATGAACTGGTCTTGTTGTTCACGTGTTCGCGGCTCAGGCTGCATCCAATCCTCCCTCCCTCACTACTACTAGTATGGACGACAGCGCAGCCGTAAATGATTCAAACCGGTTATTGTGAAGGCGTGAAGAGGGCCGCCGTGCGCTGCCCGGCGCGGTGTTCGGAAGGGGATAGCTGATGGACGCGTTCGCGGAAACTGCCGCCCTCGTTGCCCAAAGCCCCGGGCGGCTGCGCAAAGTCGCCCTGGTTGCAGAGTACCTGCGCGGGCTCGACGACGCAGACCTGGCTCGCGCGGTGCGCTTTTTCTCGGGGGCGCCGCTCGCAACCGGCCCAGTCGGAGCGGGTTACGCGCGCATGGTGGATGCGGCGGCGGCCGTGAGCGCGCTGGGCGCGGATGAGGTCCGGCGCCGCATTCACGAGACAGGCGACATCGGCGAGGGAATCGCGGCAGTCCTCGAATGCAAAACAGCGGGGCTTCCCATGACGCTCGCCGAGGCGGAATCGGCGTATCAGCAATTGCAATTGACCGGCCGCCAGGCCGAGAAGTTCGAGATCCTCCGGAAGTGCTTCGAACGGTATCGCCCCCTCACGCTGAAGTACTTCATCAAAGTGATTTCCGGCGAACTGCGGATTGGTCTGCAGCGGAAGCAGGTGGAGGAAGCGGTAGCCGCGGCGACGGGGGTGGATCCCGTTGCGATCCGCGATGCGAGCAACCGCTCGGGCGATCTCGCCGCCGTCGCCATTGCCGCGCGGCAAGGCAGGCTCTCATCGATTGAGGCGCGGCTGTTTCATCCGATGGACTTCATGCTCGCAAAGCCTGTGGAGTCGCTCGATGACATTGCCGATCCGGCCGCGTGGTCGATCGAAGACAAATACGACGGCATACGCGCGCAGGCCCACGTGAGTGGCGGCCGGGTTGCGATCTTCACGCGAGGGTTGGGGGAGACGACGGCATCGTTCCCGGAACTGGAGAGCGCGTTGCGGGAACTTCCCGGGGCGTTGGCCCTTGACGGCGAGATTGTGGCGTGGCAGGACGGGCGCGCGCTGCACTTCAACGTGCTCCAGCAGCGGCTCGCGCGGAAGGTGGTCCCGCTGTTCATCCCATTCGAGGCGCCGGTCGTGTTCATGGCATATGACCTCCTCTACCGTGACGGCCGTTTGCTGCTCGACTCCCCGCTCGAGGAGCGGCGCGCGGAACTCGAAGATGCCCTCCGGGGCAGGGAAGCGAGGCTGCCCCTGTCACCCCTTCACTCGGCGGCTTCGACAGCGGAAATCGCCGCTCTGTTCGACGCCGCGCGGGCGCGCGGCAATGAAGGGCTGGTGCTGAAGCGGCGCGGCACGCTATACGAATCCGGCCGCCGGAGCGGCGCGTGGGTGAAATGGAAACAGCCGTATGCCACCCTCGATGTGGTCATCACGGCGGCGGAGCGCGGGCACGGCAAGCGCGCTTCTGTTCTCTCCGATTACACCTTCGCCGTCCGCACGGAAGACGGTTACCTGAATGTCGGCAAGGCATATTCGGGGTTGACCGACGTGGAGATCCGCGAACTGACGGAAATGCTGCAAGGCATGGTGATCGGCCACTACGGCCCGGTGCTGGCCGTGCGACCGGAGATCGTCCTCGAGGTCGCCTTCGACGCCATCCAGAAAAGCACGCGGCACAAAAGCGGTTACGCGATGCGCTTTCCGCGCATTGTGCGCTGGCGGCGCGATAAGCGTCCCGAAGATGTCGATACGCTTGACCGTGTACGCGAGTTGCACGACAGCCAGGGGAAACTAAGCTGACGCAAAAGGCTGAGATGATCGCATCCGCGTGCGAAGCTGAGATTAGTGCGGTCCAGGATCGTTGCGTTCTTCCGAAGGGTTTGGGCGGCGTTGCGCTCGGCTTGGCCGCCGCGCGCGGTGCTTGATTGGCAGCGTGCGGTGGTTTGGGCCGCTGCCGCTTTCGTCGGGGCGGTCGTCCTGGTCCACCTTTACGTCGTTTTCTGGGCGGTGCGGTATGGGTTCGAAGTACACGGCCTGCACCGCGGCATCGGGGATACCGTTTTCTACGACGGTCGCGGAAAGCCCTGGTTCCCCATGGACGAGCAGCGCCGTGATGTGCCGCTCGCTCGCATCTCGCCGCACATCCGCAGAGCCGTCGTCGCGGTCGAGGACCATCGCTTCTACAGCCACGGCGGGATCGATCCGATCGGCGTCGCGCGCGCCGTGTTCCTCAATGCGCGCGCCGGCCGCAGGACGCAGGGCGGCAGCACCATCACTCAGCAACTCGCGCGCACGCTGTTCCTGAGCAATGAGCGCACCTGGGCGCGCAAAGGCAAGGAAGCCATTGCCGCCCTTGTGCTCGAAACCCTGCTCACGAAGGACCAGATCCTCGAGTTCTATTTGAATCGAATCTACTTGAGCGGCGGTGTTTACGGAGTCGAGAATATCGCGCGGCGGCTGCTCGGCAAACCCGCTTCCGACGTGAATCTCGCCGAGGCCGCGCTGATCGCCGGCGTCATCCGCGCGCCCTCGGCGCTTTCACCCTGGGACAATTACGATGGCGCACTCGCACGCAGCCGCGTGGTGCTCGCGCGCATGGAAGAGGAGAAATTCATCACGCCGGAAATTCACCGCACGGCGCTCGGCATGCGGCCCGGCATACAGCCGCGGCGGAGCATCGCGTCGCGGCACGGATATGCGAAGGAGTACCTGCGCGGCCGCTTTCGCGACCAGTTCGATGGCGACCACCCGCCAAATTGGAAGGTTTACACGACCCTCCTTCCCGACTTTCAGGAGATGGCCGAGCGTGCGGTGGAGCGCAGTCTGGCGCGCCGTGCGCCCGGATTGCAGGCGGCGCTGGTGGCCTTGCGGCCCGATACCGGCGACATCATCGCGATGGTGGGCGGGCGCGACTACTCGGACTCCCAATACAACCGCGCCGTACGCAGCCGCCGCCAACCCGGCTCCGCCTTCAAACCGTTCGTATACGCTGCCGCCCTCAGCCGCGGCTATTCGCCGGTATCGGTGCTTTCGGGGCTCGCAAGCATCCCCAGCCAGGGCAAAGAAGAGTGGATCCCGCGCAACGCGCATGAGAACGTACCCGACGAGTTGACCTTGCGCGCGGCGTTGCTCGAATCCGATAACCGCGCGGCAGTCCTGCTGCAACAGAAGATCAGCACGCGGCCCGTACTGCGCGTCGCGTACGATCTCGGCATCCGCGAGCAGCCGGATGTGCCCTCTCTCGCACTCGGCAGCGGAGTTGTGACTCCGCTCCAATTGACGGCCGCGTACGCCGCGTTTCCAAACGGCGGCTTCGCCGTAGCGCCGCGCGGTATCGTCCGCGTCGTGGATGCCCAAGGCGACATCGCATTTGACCGCGAAGTCCGCCGCGAACAAGTGCTGACCCCCGAAGTGGCGTGGCAGATGACGTCGATGCTCACCGATGTGCTCGACCGCGGTACCGGGGCCTCCGCGCGGCAAATGGGTGTGACGTTCCCCGCGGCCGGCAAGACCGGCACGACAAACGAGTTCAGAGACGCGTGGTTTGTCGGTTACACAACGTCGCTTGTGGTCGGCGTATGGGTGGGGTACGACCAGCCGCAGCCGATCGGCCGCGAAGCGTTCGCCGCGCGAGTCGCACTCCCGATCTGGGCGGACTTCATGCGCTCCGCTTCGCGTGTTGCCCCGGCGCGGCCGTTCCGCGTGCCAGCGGGCATGAAGGCCGAGCAACTTTGCCGCGTTTCCTACCTCCAGCCGATGGAGGATTGCCCGGTCTACACCGAATACTTCAAAGACGGCGACGATGTGCCCTCGCGTCTTTGTCCCGTCCACTCTGGCAT
>DATMXS010000432.1:0-3680 GCA_035561355.1 Bryobacteraceae bacterium
GACTATTCGGCCCAGGCTGTTGAATCCATAATTTCCGAGGGCGCCGAGAAGGCCATGACGAGGTTCAATCGTCGCGCCCTTGGTGAAACGTCAGAGGCCAAATGAGGATTTACGAAGAGCTGTTTATCGTACGGCCGGACACCACCGAAGAAGAAGTGGACGCCCTTATAGAAGCGGCGAGCCTGACCGTCACCAATGGTGGCGGCACGGTGGATAAGGTCGAAAAATGGGGTGTGCGCAAGCTGGCCTACCCGGTCCAGAAGCGCGAAGAAGGGTACTACGTGCTATTGCAGTTCACGTCGGACCCTGTACCGGTGAAAGAAGTCGAGCGGCGGTTCCGCGTTACTGATTCGGTGATCAAGTCCATCACCGTCCGGATCGACGAGAAGTTGAAGAAGCTGGAGAAGCGGCGTAAAGAACGCGAGAAGCGCGCCAAGCGTAAGCCGCAGCCGGTTGCCGGTCCTGCCCGGCCGGCCGTTGGCGTTCCGGCAGCCCCGGGCGCCCCGGTTGCTCCCGGCGCTCCGGTTGCACCTGGTGCTCCGGTTGAGCCCGCAACCCCTGAGGTAGCGACACCGGCGGCTGAGCCGCTCGAGGGGAAGGAGTAAGCCATGGCAGAGCAAAGAGGCGGACGCCCGATAGCGGCATCGCAGCAGACCACTGGAACCGATAAGGCTGGTGTAGGCAAAAAGCAGTATTTCAGGCGCAAGAAGGTCTGCCGGTTCTGCGTCGAAAAAGTCGATTACATCGACTACAAAGACTTCAAGGGCCTTGGCAACTTCATCACCGAGCGGGGCAAAATCGTGCCGCGCCGGCTTTCTGGCGTTTGCGCGCCGCACCAGAAGCGGCTGTGCGAGGCCATCAAGCAGGCTCGTAGCATCGCGCTGCTGCCGTTCACGACCGGGAGGGGGTAACCGTGGACGTTATTCTCAGGCAAGACGTTGAAAAGCTTGGCACGCGCGGGCAGATGGTGAAGGTTGCCGATGGCTATGCGCGCAACTACCTGCTGCCGCAGCGCATGGCCGTGGCGGCCACCGAAGCCAACAAGAAGATCGTGGAACAGGAACGGCAGGCCGGCTTGCGCCGCGAGGCGAAGGCCAAGGGCGAGGCCGAGGACCTGGCGCGCATGATCTCCGGCGTAACCGTAATCTTGACCCAAAAGGCGGGCGACCAGGACCAACTGTTCGGCTCCGTCACGGTCAAGGACATCGCCGACGCGCTCGAACAGCAGAACTACCGCATCGATCGCCGCAAGATTCACCTCGAAGAGCCCATAAGGCAGTTGGGCGAGTTCAAGGTTCCCATCCGGCTCCACCGTGAGGTGACCGCCGAGATCACCGTGAACGTGGTGAAGGAAGTAGAGTAATTGCCGTCAACCCGGGGGAGTCGCGCAAGCGGCTCCCCCTGTGTACTTGGACTATCGTGATTCTCAGCCCACAGCAGTATCCTGAAACATCGACCCCCGATCTCCTCACCGCGGCCTCTCGAGGCCAGGTGGGCATCGACCACCGCTGGCTCCGCGTCGTCACTGAGCGGGGCGAGGCCGTCATCGCCGACCTTGTCGCTTTCCTCGATTCAGACAAGGAACAGCTGTACCCGATCGACGACGTTCTGCTCGACATCGCGCGCCATCTCAAGTCCCCGGCGACAGTGCCATTCCTGCACGAGTTTGTGCGCCAGTACTCCTACGAGTTCGATGACGAGCTCATCGACGCGTTTCTCGCCATCGGTCCGGCGGCGCTCGAACCGCTGCTCGCTATCTACGAGGAATCGAACGGCGAGGCGGTCGAGGCGTCTTACACCCTCGCTGCTCTCGGCATCAGAGACCAGCGCATCTTCGATCTTCTGGTCAAAGAGCTTGAAACCCATCCCTTCGAAGCCGCAATCAGCCTGGCCCGCTACGGCGACGAAGCCGCGCGGCCGGTGCTGCAGAATGCGCTCTCTTCCGCTCCCGACGACAACGTCAAAGGAGCGATTGAAGAGGCGTTGAAGGATCTTGGAACCGCGCCGCCGGAAGAGATCGAGCCCTTCGACATCTGGGCGAAGTATCCGGAGGAAGACATCCCCCACTTCGGCGGACTCGAGGCCGCCGAAATCGTGGAATTTCTCGATAGCCCGGAACCGGTCTACCGGGCATACGCCGCCACGGCCCTCGGTCTTGAGCAGTTCGACGACACCATTCGCGACCGGCTTCTCACAATGGCGCAGACCGATACCGAGCCCGGCGTGCGCGGGGCCTGCTGGGAAGCGCTTGAAGCCGCCTTTGAGGAGAACGAACTGGTTGCGGCCGCCCTCCAGGCCCGGTTCGCCGATTCCGACGTTCCTGTCGAGGAGCGTGGGGGCGTGCTTGTCGCGCTTGCCCAGATCTCCCGTGAGGACGCCGCCGTTCGCCGCGCCATTCTAAAACTTGCCGGGGATCCCGCGGGGCGCGCGCAGGCCATCAAGGCCATGTGGCACTCCATGGATAGCCGGTTCGGCGATGAAGTCGCGAAGTACCTGGACGATCCCGATCTCGACACGCGCCGTCAGGCAATCGCTGCCGTCGGCTGGCTCGGCGTCGTCTCGCAGCTCAGCCGGATTCAAAAGGCCATGCAGGATGAGGACGTCCGCGATGCAGCGCTCTATGCTTACGTGCTCGCGGCGCCCGGTGAGACCTCCCCTGCCCACATGGGCAATCTGCTCCGCAAGGTGGAGGAACTCTCGGGAGGTCTGTCCGACGAGGAAGGCATGATCGTTCGCAAGGCGCTGGACGACCGCCTACAACTCAACGGCCATGAGCCGCGCTTCCTCATCGAGGAAGGTGAGGCGCTCGAAGCGGAACACCACCACGAGGACGCGCCCGCCGAACCGGTAGCAAGCGCCACCAAGCCCGGCCGGAACGATCCTTGCCCCTGCGGCAGCGGTAAGAAGTTCAAGAAATGCTGCGGAGCTTAAGGCTCTAACACCACCGCGGACGTACACAAATGAAAAGCCCCGCCAGTCAGCGGGGCTTTTGAATCTCTCATGAACCGGTCCAGGTCCCGAATGTTGCCGGTCACAGCGCCCGGTTAAGCGCCGTCCGCATGCTGGGACTGGGACGTCAGCGCGTCCGGCGCGCTGCATCGGCCGGCGGCGGAGACGAGCTATTCGTCTTCCTGCTCAGCGTCGCCTTCGGCGTCATCGTCTTCTTCGCCCGGAAGCGGCTCGTCTGGCTGGTATTCTTCGTCGGAGGGACCAAGGAGGGTACCCGCTTTGCGGGCCTCTTTACGAGCTGCCTTCTGCTGCCGCTTCTCGAGGCGCAATTGCTCTTTCTGTCGTTTTTGGTAGCTGGTTCTGCCGCGTCCTGCCATTTTCACCTCGATCGGGGGGAACTCTGGCCAGCCGATCGGGTCCGCGGGGCGGCGACGCCGGGTTCAGGCTGGCGCTTGCATACACACTATCGCGAGAGGAGGCCACCCGCAATAGGCGGCCCCCCCAAATGTAACGACGCGGAGCACGCTCCACGCCGGTCGCAGAAGTCCTGAGGACACGCGTTCGCACGCAGGCGGAACGTTCGGTCCCATCACTCGGCCCCGGAGTGTCCCCGGTTTCTTCACGGTCTTACCAACGAGGTTCGCGCCGACGGCCAAAACCGCCGCCACCGCCACCGCTGCGGTTGCCGCCGCCACCGCCGCCGAAGCGGTTGCCGCCGCCACCGCCTGCAC
>DATMXS010000433.1:0-3179 GCA_035561355.1 Bryobacteraceae bacterium
GTCCAGCCCTGAAGCCGCCCCAGGTCGAGCAGCGCGGACCCGTCAAACCCCTGCGGATGGATCACCCAGCCGAAGCTGCCCTTGCCGTCCGTTGAGAAGTATCTTTCGAATTCGAGATTCGCCTTGCGGACGGCGACGTCCGGAGACTTGCCGTCATCCGCCGCAAGCGTCGCGGCGAAATCGCCGATGGAGAGCTTCTCCGATTCCGCCCAAACCAAGTCCGGCAGCCTCTTGTAAGCCTGTATGAACCCGACGGCCTCTCGCGACATGCGGGCAAAGCGCTCGCGCGGAATCGATGCGGTCTTAAGCGTGGTTTCCGCCCGCCGCGCAGGTCCGTCGATCTCCATGTGTGTCAACCCGAGCAGGTTGAGGAGCATGTCGGCCGCCGAGAGTGTCTCTCCATTGGCGATTGCGAACGTCTGGCGCTCTGCCATGTGCTTCTGGATCACAGCGCGATCGGGGTAATGCGGGATCGGACTACCGTACAGTTCCAGTAGTTCCTTCGCCGTAACGAACTTCACGTTCGGGTTCTTGAGCGCGTGCTGGACGTATGCCGTCAGGATGCGGTAGCACCGCTCGGAATCCTCCGGCGTGCGCCGCCGCGGCAGCTTCCAATCCTTGCGCTCGGGTCCGGCGCCGTGGGAGAAGTTGACGCCGTCCCAGAACTCCGTGGTGACAAATTCGGTCGGGTGGTAATACGTGCTGATCACGCCGCCCCCGCGCGCTGTAAGTTCGGCAGCGAGCCCGTCGAACTGCTTCAGCGTGTCCTGGAGCGAATCGCCCTTTTCGAGCGAGGGCCGGATCAAGAACTTACCCATGTTGAAGATGTGCAGCAAACCGCCGTACCAGAAGGGCTGGCTCTCGACGCCCACCTGGGACCCCTCGTCGAGATACACGTGGATGCCCATCCGGCGCAGCGCCGGGTTGGTTTGCGGCCCCCAGGAGCTGCCCGGCTGGCCGTAGCAGTTTAGCTGCTTCCCGAAGATGCGCTTGACGTCCGAAGCGCCCTTGGACTCGAGGCGGAAGAACTCTTCAGCACCGTCTGTCCACCCTGACTCACGCAGGTAGAGGGAGGGCGTCGGCGGCACGCTGTGAAAGTCCGTGTGATAGCCGATGTCGTGCTGCGCGAGCGCGCGGATGACGTCCTGGCGGTTGCGCTGTTCGAGCACGCGAGCCTTTTCGCCTACCACCTTGAATACGCCGCGGACGCCGAGTGAGGTCAGGTCGCGGGCGATCCTGAGAGCCGCGTCATCGGCCGATGGCTCCATGTAATCCTCGGTATCGAACCAGAGGACAACGTAGACGGGGCCGGCGGCCGTCGCGGTGAAGCAGAGTGACATAAGCAGACAGATGATCCGTAACATCCTGACCGATTCTATGCCAGAATTGCGTCCATGAAATCGCTTACCCGCCGCACCGTACTGGCCGGCGCCGCCGCTGGTCCGGCGGGTCTGGCAGCCGCCTTCCAGTTGGAGCCGGTCCGTCTGCCGCGCAGACTCCGGCTTGGCATGATCGGGCTGGACGGCCATACGGGCGAGATCCTGAGCCATCTGAAGCGGCTCCCGGACATCGAGTTCGCCGCTGTCTCCGACGCGAATGCCGCGGGGCTTAAGCGGTTCGCCAATCAGCACACTTACGCTGACTACCGGCGGATGCTCGATGCGGAGAAGCTCGACGTGGTCGCCATCTGCAATAACAACGGCGAGCGGGCCGGAGCGATTCTGGCGTGCGCCGAACGCAAGCTACCGTTCATCGCGGAGAAGCCTTTCGCCATCGACATGGAAGAACTCGCGCGCGTCCGCAAGGCAGTCGAGCGTGCGGCGGCGCCGTTCTCGACGCTTCTGCCGCTGCGCTTCGATCCCCCGTATTCGACGATGAAGCGGCTGGTGGCCGCGGGCGAGATCGGGGAAGTGGCGCAGATCGCGTCGCAGAAATCGTACAAAATGGGCAAGCGCCCCGAGTGGTTCAAGAAGCGCGCGACCTACGGCGGCACCATCGCCTGGATCGGCATACACATGATCGACCTGATGCGGTTTGCCAGCGGCCGGGAGTTCACTGAAGCGTACTCGGTTCAGGGCCATATCGGGTTCCCGGATTACGGCGACATGGAAACAGTGACCGCCTCCGTCTTCAGGCTGGACAACGGCGGCGCCGCCACGCTCCGGATGGATTACTACCGTCCGGAAACCGCCCCGACGCACGGCGACGACCGCCTTCGTCTGGCCGGTCCCGGCGGGGTCATCGAGTACCAGGCCTCCACCGGTGTGACTCTCCTCAAGGCCGGTGCAAAGCCCCAGGCCATCACGGACCTCGATCCCCAAGGCTCGGTGTTCCTCGACTTCATCGGCTCCGCCTGGCTAGGCAAGCCTGCCCAGCTCACGCCCGCGGACATCTGGCGCGTCAACGAGATCACGTTGCTGGCCAGGGATTCGGCCGAGCAGCGGCGGGTGGTGAAGCTGTAAGGCTCCAATGGCTGATGTGTTGCTTCTGACGGCAATCCTCGCGCGCGACACAGAAAGTCGCATCATCACGATGGAGTCGGTTCTCACCGGTACGGATTTGTGACAATGAGCGCATGGTCATCCGTATCGCGGGGTTGGCGGTGCTGTCGGCCACGTTGATCTTAATTCTGATGACCGGGTCGGCTCCGCCCCTGCAAACGCAGCTGGTCGCGCCGGAGTCGCCGGATCCCGTGCAAACGCAACCCATCGCGCCACAGTCGCCGCCTCCCGCGGCACAACTGCCGGCGCCTATGTTCAGCCCATGGTACGGGGAATCTTTGGGCGACATCCTGCAACTGGAGCAGGCCGATGTGGCTCGACTCGAACAGCAACTCGCTGAACATCCCGACGACTTCAGAACGCGACTCAAATTAATGGCGTACCACCAACGCGCGGATCGAGCCGGCCGTCGCGAGGACCTCGCAAAGCGCGTCCGGCACGTACTCTGGGTAGTGGAGCATCACCCGGACTCGGAGATCCTGCACTCGTACGTATCGGATTTCTCCCGGGATCAGTTGACGAGTGCGGAATATGAGCGCACTGTCACGCTCTGGCATGCTGCGGCCACAGCGCATGTTGGCGAAGCAGCGGTTAATTGGAATGCGGCCTCGTTCTTTCGCGGTCTGTCGTTAGCTTTTCAACATGTCCGGTTTTATTAACACGTGATCTGTCCGGTTT
>DATMXS010000434.1:0-4855 GCA_035561355.1 Bryobacteraceae bacterium
CCGCGAATCTGGGCTGGTTCTCGCGGTGTCAATTCTATGTAGACGGCCAGACGGGGCTGGTGCTGCAAACGCCTATCGCGGTGGGCAACGTGCGCGACCGCAGCGGCCGCACGCAGCCGGACGCCATCCGCGTGCAACTCACCAAAGAGTTGCCGGCCTCGTTTCGCCTTCCCGGGCGCAATCCGGTCACTGAGAATCTCGTCTATTCGGTATTCGTCAGCTTTCTCACTGCCATCCTGCAGACCGGCGTCGGCGTGTGCGGTGGCTCCGTGGTAAAGCCGCTTGCCGGCCGCACGGAGTTCGCAGGCGAGCGCAACTGACCCGCCATTCGTAAACACCGTTCCGGGCGCGGAACAATTTCGCGTTTCCTCCGTCATAATGGGAGCAATCGGAGGGTGCCTGCATGAGATTTCTGCTCGCGCTCGCGTTGTCGGCCGCCCTATCTGCGGCCGAGGCGCCGAAGAGCGCATTCACCGTCCCGGTCACGTATTACAAGCTCCCGAACGGCCTGCGTGTGGTCCTCTCTCCAGACCACACCGCGCCCAAGGTGGTTCTAGGCGTCTACTACCGCATCGGGTTTCGAATCGAACCCAAGGACCGGACCGGATTCGCCCACCTGTTCGAGCACATGATGTTTCAGGGCTCGCAGAATCTGGCAAAGATGGAATTCATCCGCCTGGTGCAACAGAATGGCGGCATCCTGAACGGCTCCACCCGGTTCGATTTCACGAACTATTTCGAAGTGGTGCCTTCGCACAAGCTGGAGACCGTGCTCTGGGCCGAAGCCGACCGCATGCGCGGGCTCGCCATCACGCAGGAAAACCTCAAGAACCAGCAGGGCGTCGTGACGAACGAGGTGAAGGTGAACGTGCTCAACCGGCCGTATGGCGGGTTCCCATGGCTCGACATGCCCCAGTACGCCAATACGAACTGGTACAACGCACACAATTTCTATGGTGACCTGAAGGACATTGAAGCCGCCACGCTGGAAGATGTTCAGAGTTTCTTCAACACGTATTACGCTCCGAACAACGCCGCGATCGCGATCGTCGGCGATTTCGATCCGGCGGACGCGAAGAAACTCGTCGAAAAGTACTTTGGGCCAATCAAGACGGCGAAAATCCCGCCGCTGCCGGATCTCAAGGAACCGCGGCAGGTAGAGGAAAAGCGCTCCTCTAAGAAGGACGCGCTCGCGAAACGGCCCGCCCTGGCGTTTGCCTACCACGTGCCGGAGCGCAATACACCGGAGTATTACGCGATGGGTCTGCTCGATCAGATCCTGCTGCAGGGCGATGACAGCCTTCTACGGCTCGAACTGGTGAACAAGAGGGGCTACACGGACGAGGTCTCCGGCGGCATAAACCTGCTCGGAAACATGTTCAACTACACCGGGCCGATGCTCTGGATGGCGGACTTGATCCACGATGCTGGTACGAAGCCGGACGAGATCCTTGGCGCGGTGGACTCGATCATAGAGCGCGTGCAATCGAAGCCGGTCGATCGTGCCGCGGTGGACCGCGCGCTCGTGAAGCTGCGCTCGTCTCTATACACGTACCTGCAGGGCATGGGCGGGTTCGGCACGGCGGACATGCTGGCGAGCTTCGCACTGTTTGATGACAACCCGGCCCGGATCAATGATCTGGAGGCCGAGTTCCGTAAGGTGACTCCTGAGTTGATCCAGAAAACCGCGCGTGAGTATCTGCGAAAGACGAACCGAACCGTGCTGACGGTCGAACCAGCCGCTGCCCCCGAGAAACCGGCCGCACCGGCGAAGGAGTCGTAAGGAGCCTCTATGCGCAAGATCACGGTCTTACTCGGATTCGCGGCTCTCGCGTTCGCGCAAGAGGCGCAGCAGAAGCAGGAGCCGCCCGCGGGAGGCACGCCGAAGCCCTTCAACGTACCCGCAACGCAGGCGACGACGCTCGGCAACGGACTTCGCGTGACGCTCGCGCCGTACGGCAACATGCCGATGGCGACGGTGAACGCGGTCATCCGCGCGGGCAACCTGAATGAGGCCGCCAAGCAGGTTAACCTGGCCGACGTCCTCGGCGATCTGCTCAAGGAAGGCGCCGCCGGCCGCAACGCCGAGGCGCTGGCGCAGGAGGCGGCTCGCATGGGCGGTCAGCTCTCGGTGAACGTCGGCCCGGACCAGACGCAAGTCTCGATCGATGTTCTCTCAGAGTTCGCGCCTGACGCCGTGCGGCTCATTGCAGACGTCCTGCAGAGGCCGGACCTGCCGGAGTCCGAACTGCCGCGGCTCAAGAAGAACCTCCTGCGGACCATCGCGGTGGCGCGATCGGAGGCTCAGGCTCTCGCCGACGAGGCGTTCCGTAAGGCGCTCTACGGCGACCATCCATACGGGCGTACCTTCGCGACCGAAGAGATGGTAGGCGCCTGGACCATCGACGACGTGCGGGCGTTCTACAAAGCGAACTTCGGAGCCGCGCGCACGCACGTCTACGTCTCCGGCAAATTCGATCCGGCCGTGCTCAAGGCCGTGACCGAGGCTTTCGCTAAATGGGAGCGCGGGCCGGATCCCCTGATCAACGTCCCGAAGCCGGAGCCGAAGCCCACGGTGGTGCTGATCGACAGGCCTGACGCGCCGCAATCCACGCTGCGGATCGGCCTTCCTACACTAGACCCGAAGAACCCGGATTACATTCCCATGGTGGTTACCAATGCGCTGCTCGGCGGGTCGTTCGCGTCGCGCATCACGCAGAACATCCGCGAGCAGAAGGGCTATACGTACTCGCCGTTCAGCCAGTTGTCGGTGCGCTACCGCGATGGCTACTGGGCGGAGAATGCGGACGTCACAACTGCTGTTACGGGCCCCGCGATTCAGGAGATCCTCGGCGAGATCAAACGGCTGCGCCAGGAAGCGCCGCCCGCGCCCGAACTGAAAGGGATTCAGAATTATCTGGCCGGAACGTTCGTGCTCCAGAACAGCTCGCCCCGCGGCATCATCGGCCAACTCGCGTTCGTCAATCTGCACGACCTCGGCAGCGAGTACCTGAAGACGTATGTGCAGCGGGTACACGGCGTGACGGGCGCCGAGGTGCAACGCGTCACGGAGAAGTACCTCGATCCGGACAAGATGACGCTGGTGGTAGTGGGAGATAAAGCGAAGATCGCCGATCAGGTGGCGCAGTTCGACAAGAAAAAGTAGCCGCCACCGCTCGACCGCGTGCGCGGGTAGTATAGATACTCCAGCTATGAGAACCCGCGCTCTCTTTCTGTTCCTGGCGGCAGCGGCGCTCGCTGCAGCCGCTCCCCGGCCGCGGCAATTACCGAAGCTCACAGTCAGCCAGAACAAGCGATTCCTCGCCACCGCGGACGGCAAGCCGTTCTTTTACCTTGCGGACACAGGGTGGGAACTGCTCCATCGCCTCGACCGCAAGCAGGCAGTCGAGTACCTGGACAAGCGCGCCTCGCAGAAGTACACCGCGATCCAGGCGGTCGCGCTGGCTGAACTGGATGGCGTTACGGCGCCGAACGCTTATGGCGATCTCCCGCTGATCGATAAAGACCCCGCTCGTCCAGCTGTCACGCCCGGCTCGAACTTCGCCGATGCGAAGGCGTATGACTATTGGGACCATGTTGAGTACATCGTCGATCAGGCCAACGCGCGGGGCCTCTATATGGCGTTGCTGCCCTCCTGGGGGCGGTGGGTAAACAACAACGCCCAAGGGGACGAGAGCCTGCTGACGCCGCAGAATGCGCAGGGGTACGGCGAGTTCCTCGGCAAGCGATTCGGGAAAAAGGGCGTCATCTGGATTCTGGGCGGCGACCGCACGCCGACCGGATTCGAGGAGACGTGGCGCGCCCTCGCGCGCGGCATCGCGATCGGAGCGTCGGGCAAGGAGGATTACGACGCGGTGCTGATGAGCTTCCACCCACGGGGCGCCGAAACGTCCTCCACATGGTTCCACAACGACGCTTGGCTCGATTTCAACATGCACCAGACGGGCCACGGGCTTGCGGACAAGACGGCGAGCTGGGCGCGCATTGCGGCGGATTACGACCGCTCGCCAACGAAACCCGTTCTCGATGGCGAACCGCTGTACGAAGATCACCCGCTGGCATTCCGCGCCCGCGAGCACGGCTATTCATTCGACGCGCACGTGCGGCAGCGCGCGTATTGGGCCACGTTCTCCGGCGCCTGCGGCCACACCTACGGCAACCACTCCGTCTGGCAGATGTACGCGCCCGGCCGCAACCCGATCAACGGCCCACTGTCCTACTGGTACGAGGCGGTGAACCGGCCCGGCGCGGCGCAGATGCAGTACGTCCGCATGCTGATCGAATCGCGGCCGTACTTCTCGAGGGTGCCCGATCAGACACTCGTTGCGAATGCGCTTGACGGAGCAGACCGCATCTCGGGAACGCGCGGCGACGGGTACGCGTTCATCTATAGCGCGCAGGGCCGCAAGTTTACGGCAAGCCTCGGCAAGATCTCCGGCGCGCGCGTGAAAGCATGGTGGTACAACCCGCGCACCGGAACGTCCAGCGCTGCGGGCGAATTCGACAATACCGGCGCGCGCGACTTCACCTGCCCGTCCGAAGGCTTCGGCAGCGACTGGGTGCTCGTGCTGGATGACGCATCCAAGAACTTCGGGGCACCCGGAAAAGGCTGAAAAAGCCGGTTCACCGCAGAGACGCGGACGCGGAGAAAAGCAAGACGAGAATGTAGCGACAGCATGTAAGAGGTCGTGTGCCCGGCTTCTGTCCTCGTACCGACTGTTTGCATGTCTTCTCTATTGTTCCTCTGCGTCTCTCGCTTCTGCCGTAAAGACGTTTTATTGGACCGTGCGGGTCTTGCGGTTCATGTAGTCCATTAGCAGGTACTGGCCCAGGT
>DATMXS010000435.1:0-4497 GCA_035561355.1 Bryobacteraceae bacterium
AGGTCACGCTGCCGCTCATTTACGCGCTCCAGGAGGCTGGCGCGGACGAGCGGAAACTGGTTGAGATGGTCCTGGCGGACCGCAACTACGATCGGGTTCCCTTTGCGAGCATTTACGAGATCGTCGAGCGGCACGGCGGCATCCGGCGCGTTCGCGATCGCGCAACGCAGTTCACCGAGGCGGCGCGAACGCTGCTCGCGACATTCCCCGATTCCCAGCACCAGCGCGCCCTCTACGCGGTAACCGAGTTGGTCACCGACCGCGATTATTGAGAAGCCATCAGCTATAGCTATCCGCCGTCAGCCGGAGGGCGCTTGGCCACATGACGCTTCCCCGAAACTGAAAGCTGATGCTTGAGAGCTGACCTTCACACGCCTTCGGATTCGCGGCCCAGCATCCGGCGCCAGTCCAGTTCGTCAAGGAAGCGGCCGCTCTTTCGCCACTCCGGCTGGACCTTCACGAACAACTGGAGAAACACATGGCGTCCGAGCATCTCCTCCATTTCGCCGCGTGCGAGCGTGCCCACCTTCTTGAGCATCGCGCCGCCCGCGCCGATCAGGATGCCCTTCTGCCCTTCGCGCTCCACGTACACCGTGGCCGAGATGCGGGTGATGTTCGGCTTGTCCTCCCACTCGTCCACTAGTACCGCGACGGCGTGCGGCACCTCCTCGCGGGTTTCGTGCAGGATCTTCTCGCGAATCAGCTCAGCGGCAAGGAACCGCTCCGGTTGGTCGGTGATCTGGTCATCGGGGAAGTATTGCGGCCCCTCGGGCAGATGCGCAAGAATCGCTTTCCGCAGCTCCTCTATGCCATCGCCGTTCAGCGCCGAGACCGGAACGTATTCGGCAAAGTTGAAGGTGTCGCGGTAATGCTCGATAAGCGGCAGCATCTTGCGCTTGTCCGCCAGACGATCGATTTTGTTCAGAACCAGGAACGCCGGAGTTCCGCTCCTCTCAATTAGCGAGATCGCTTCACGTTCCGCGCTGGTGAGCGGTGCATTGGCGTCGGCCACGTAGAGCAGCAGGTCGCGCTGATCGAGCGCCTCCCGCACGGCATCCATCATGCGGCGGTTCATCGCAGAATCCGGCCTGTGGATACCCGGCGTGTCCATGAAGATGACCTGCGCGTCTTCGGTGCTCCAGATGCCCTGGATCAGCGTGCGCGTAGTCTGCGGCTTATCGGCCACAATGGCGAGTTTGGTGCCCACGAGCGCATTCAGCAGCGTGGACTTTCCGGCGTTCGGCCGGCCGAGAATCGATACAAAACCGGAGGTGAATTTAGGAGGCATGACGAGCTTGTTGGGACTTCGATAAGCGGACTTTCTCTACGCGCAGATCGTTGCTGGAGAGCACGTCGACGCGTATACCGTCGCGCTCGACGGCTTCGCCAGCGTGAGGCACCCGGCCAAGCCATTCCGTGACCAGGCCGCCGACGGTTGTGGACTCCAGCTCTGCATCGGGCCGGAACCCGAGCAGTTCCTCAATCCCGTCCACGCCGAAATTACCGGAGACGACATAGCAGCCCCCGGGCTCGTGTATTACGTCTACGCCGGGCTCGTGCTCGTCACGGATCTCGCCGAAGATCTCTTCCACAAGATCCTCCATGGTCACCAGGCCGGCAGTGTTGCCGTACTCGTCCACCACAACGGCCATGTGCGCACGGTCGGTCTGCATTTCTTTAAGAAGGTCGTTGACCGGCTTGGTCTCGGGCACGGCACGAATCGGACGGACCAGTTCGCGGACAGAGCGGGTTCGGCGTTCGGCTTCGTCGGTATCGAACATGTCTCGCACGTGCACGAACCCGACGATTGAATCGATCGAGCCTTCGAAGACGGGAATCCGTGAGTACTGTTCATTGATGACGAGTTGCCGCAGCGTTTCGAGTGATTCCGATTCTTCGATTGCGACGATGTTCGGACGCGGCGTCATCACCTCGCGGACACGCGTGTCGCCAAAGGCGACGACGGATTCGATCAGTTCGCGGTCACTCTCCTCGATCAGGCCCTCTTCCTGTCCGGCGTTGATGAGCGCGTCGATGTTCTCCTCCTGGCTGTTGTCCTCCTGCGCGTCGTGGGCGCCGTCGCCCATTTCGGTCAGCGACTGGAAGAACGCAAACAGCGAGACGAAAGGCTTCATCACGATTGCCAACAGGCGCAGGAACGGAACGGCCGCGCCGAGCCAGCGGGCGCGCGAACGGCGATATAGAATGTGCGGCAGCACATAGGTGGCGGCCAGCATCGTCAGCCAGGCGAACAGGAAGGCCTCGATGATCGGCCGCACGTAGTTCCCGTTGCGCCATTGCCAACCGAGCACGAAAAACGTTGCGCCCATGATCAGCAGCGCAGTGTGCTTGAGCAGCGAGAACATCAGAACGCCGCGTTCGGCTTCGACGCCAACGCGCGGAAGCACGTTCTCTTTGAAGTACTCGAGCGAAGGCCGCACCTGCGGGTGCAGCCGTAGCGCCTCCTGGTAGAGCACCTGAACGAACGTGAGCAGCACCAGCACGAAGCCGCAGAAGAGTGCGCCGGCGACAAGCAGACTGGTCATGCGCGGGCCCTCTCGATGAGCCCGGCGCCCAGCCCCAAGTCGCGCCTGTAGCGGCGTTCGGCGCGGCTCATCCGGCCATTGTCGTTCTCGTGGTCCATGCCCATCAGATGGAGCACGCCGTGAAGCATGAGAATACGAATTTCCTCCGCGATCTCATGGCCGTGCTCGCGAGCCTGCTCGGCCGCGCGCGCGGCGGAGATGGCGATATCGCCGAGCGAACCCGCCGGTTGGCCTGAGGGAAATGAGAGCACGTCGGTAGGGTAATCGCAGCCGCGGAAGTCGCGGTTCAGGCGCTGCAGTTCCGCGTCAGTCGTCACCAGGCAGGTGAACCCGCGTCCGCCTGCGACTTCCAGGCAGAGAGAAGCCGCAAAGCTCCGTAGTTCGCGGCGTCGCAGCCCGCGCGGCGCCGCATTGAAAATGAGGGATGTCTCGGAATCCGGCATTGATGAGCGCACTCAGGCGCTGGGCGTTTCCGCGGGCAGGAGTTCAGCCTCGCCGTTCCGCGCGCGGTCGCCATTGTAGTTGAGTGTGAGCTGCCCTCCGCCCGCCGCGTCCTGATAGCGCTCGTATGCCTTGACGATGCGTTGCACCAGTGCATGGCGGACCACATCCCGCTCATCGAAATAAATAAAACTGATCCCTTCCACTCCGCCGCGCAGCACTTCTTCGGCGTGCTGAAGGCCGCTTCGCTTCCCGAGCGGAAGGTCAATCTGTGTGACGTCTCCGTTGACGACCATCTTCGAGTTGAAGCCGATGCGCGTGAGCACCATCTTCATCTGCTCTGAAGTCGAGTTCTGGGCTTCGTCCACGATGATGAACGCCTCGTTCAGGGTGCGGCCGCGCATGAAGGCGAGCGGCGCGATCTCGATGGTTGCGCGCTCCAGGAGCTTATCCACCTTCTCCGGCTCCAGCATGTCGTAGAGCGCGTCGTAGAGGGGCCGCAGGTACGGATCCACCTTCTCCTGAAGCGTTCCCGGCAGAAAGCCGAGCCGCTCGCCCGCCTCCACCGCCGGGCGCGTGAGGACGATCCGGTTCACCCGCTTGGCCAGGAGCGCCGAGATGGCCATCGCCACCGCGAGATACGTCTTCCCGGTCCCGGCCGGCCCAATGCCGAACACCATGTCATTGCGCTCGATAGCTTCGAGGTAACGGCGCTGGTTGATCGTCTTCGGGACGATCACCTTCTTTCCGAAGTTGCGCTGCCGGCCGCTCGTGACGAGCGCCCTAAGGCTGATGTCCCGGTCCTGCGTCACCACGCGCAAATAGCTGTTAAGGTCCCCGTTATTGAAGACATGCCCTTCCTGAATGAGGGATACGTACTCCTCCAGGATGGACTCGGCGCGCGCGACATCCAGCTCCGCGCCTTCCAGTTCAAGACTGTCGTCGCGCAGTTGTGTGCTGATCTTGAGTGTGTCTTCGAGAACCCGAATGTTTTCGTCGTTGGTGCCGAAAAGGGATTCGACCCCACGGCTGATCTGAACGCTAACTTTCATTTCGTAAGGAAGTTTTCTACCCCCAAAGCATTGGACGCGTCAAGCCATTTCGCTGTTGCTGGAAGTAAAATCGGCAGGTGACTTCGCATTTCGGGTATTTTCAGAGTACTACCGAAATGCATCTCGACCCCAGTTTAACACACCGTCACCCGCCCGAAGCGGTAGCATTTGGGCAGGCAGGGCCTCGCATCGGGGCCCCGCATCTCACCCGGGAGAAATCATATGCTCGAAAACCAGATGCTCTTTGAAGTCGCCTCGGTCAAGCCGCTGCCCGAAATCGAGAAGGGCCTCCAGGACGCAGCGGCAAAGCACAAGTTCGGCATCATCGGCGTACATAACCTGAAGGAGAAGATGCAGGAAAAGGGCGTCGACTTCGCCGGCGAGTGCATGATCTACGAAGTCTGCAATCCACTGCAGGCTAAGAAGGTGCTGGAGGCCAACGGGGCAGTTTCTACCGC
>DATMXS010000436.1:0-41042 GCA_035561355.1 Bryobacteraceae bacterium
AAAAAGTTTTCCTTGAAATCGAAAGGCGTCATCGGTCAGCCCCTCCTTTTTCGGACTGACCTCCTATGAATCACATATTTCCGCTCATGTGAATCCCTGGACGATATGACATAACATCAAAACTTGTGGGTAATTGAAAGCATCACCAGACGCTTACGTCTGTCGGGTGGCAAGGGGCGCGTTCTTGAAGGCGAGGGTGCCTGCCGTCAGCAGCAGCCGGAGCCAGGTGCGCTGCGTTTCCATTCTCTCGGGCGGGATGATGACGTACACGGTGATGGGCAGGTCGATCAGGTCTTTCATCGAAAAGCTCGATGTCGCGGTCGCCTGCTTCACCTGCGGGTCGGACAGGAACTTCATGGACTCGCTCAAATTCGACATGATGCCGGAATAGGTTTCGTTGGCAAGGTCGATATAGGGGCTTATCATCTCCCGGATAGCCCCGTCGAAAGCTGTGCTTGCCGACATCCGCGCCATGAATTCCTCGGAAAACTGACGCCGGCTGAGACTGGTGATTTCACGGGCGCGGGCGAGGGTCTTTTTCTCGCCCGGCTGGTCGGTGATCCAGAGCAGGACGGCGGCAAGGATGTTCGCGGCGGAGCTTTGCCAAAAGCGGTCCTTGTCTCCCCCGCCCGTGACGCAGATGGTCGAGGCGAGGGTCTGGGCGTTGGCCACGGCGTTCGGGTCGTTGCGGTCAAGGATTTCGAGGGGGTTGTAACTCGCGAACCGCTCGAAGCCGAGCCCCTTGAAATGCCCGTCCAGCACGCCCCACGGATTAAGGATTTCGACATGGAAGGGCAAGCCCTCGATGACGTTGTAGCGCGCCCTTGCCGTCACCGCCGCGTTCTCGCCCTTCGGGTCGATGACAAGCATCGAGCCAAAATACCGCAGCAGGGTGGGCGTGATAACGCGGGTTCCCTTCCCCGTCCGCGTCTTGGAAATGATGATGGTGTGGTTTTCCGGCAGCGAGAACACGGGCGCGCCGGGGTCGCTTTGCCAACGGTTGCCGTTCAGGTCGGGGTGGCTGCTCTTGCCGAAGAAAACGCCCCGGAACGGGTAGTTTTCATTCGGTATCCCCTTCCACTGGGGCGCATAGGCCGCGGTGCCATAGATGTCGCTGACCATCGGCTCGGGCGGCGGCTCGGGTTTTTTCTGCCGCCGGAGCACGGCGATGAGCCAGGCAAAGACGGCAATCCCGATGCCCCATTTGAGCACCAGCCCGCCCTTCTCGCTGTACCACTGGCGTTCCGCTATCTGCCTGAAGGTCGGCCCGTATTGCGACGGCACGCCCGGCACCTTGCGTTTGGGCACGCCGTATTTTTTATAAAACTCCTCGCGCACCTTCGGCACATTGGCATCGAGGGCGCGCCTGACGAAGGCCCGGAAATTCGGCCCGTTGGCCTTGATCGGGTGGTTATCCCATTTCTGGTAATACGCCTCCATCTCGCGCCTGTGCTGCGTGACGATGCGGTCCCAGGTGTCGAAGTCCACCTGCTCATACGCGCGCATGAACTGCATCTTCGCTTCGTCGATGCCGAGCTGCGCGACGCGCCGCCAGTCGTCGTTAAAAGCCACGCTGTCGGTCGCGGTGTTGATCTTGGGCGCTTTCGGCGACGCAGCCTGGCCCTGCAAAAAACCCGGCAGCAGCAGTAGGGCCAGAAGCGCGCGCATCGTAATTCCCCGCCCTACTTTTTTTCCTCAGGCAGGCCCAGCTCGTCGGCGGCGCGGTTCCAGGCGGCTTTCATGTGGGAAAAAATCATGGGGGCCGTCGCGATATCGGCCATGGCCGCTCGAAGGAAAGCGGCGGGGACAAGCACATGATCCGCTTCAGGCTGGTCGCTCAAAGCCTGTTTCACGCCCTCGACAAACCCCTGCCATTCATCCGCCTCGCCGGAGGCGAGAAAGCGGTCGGTCAGTTCGCTCCGTTGTTCTTCAGTAGCTGCCATAGGGTTCCTTCTTCAGGTAATTCAGTTCCGGCCCCAGCTCGTCGCAAATGCGGTTCCAGGGCTTTCGCATCACGGAGAAGCTAAACGGGGTCGCGGCGATGTCAAGAGCCGCAAGCCGGAGGAAGGCCGTCGGAACTTCAACCCTCGGGGCCACGTTGTGGGCAACGTCTTCCACGGCCTTCACGAATGCCTCCCAGGCTTTATACTCGTCCGTGGCTTCAAAGTTCTTGTGCAGGTCTTCGATTTGCTTGGCGGTCGGTTTCGGTGGCGGCATGGGTTTTGGTTTTTGTTTTTCCTTTCTAAGGAAGGTTTTTATGCTCGTCGCCGGGGCCGTGCGAGGTGGGAAACGTCCGACGTTTTCCACAGGAGCGCGCGCCCGACTACCGGGAGTCTATCGGTATTAACACTATAGGCTTGTGTGACAAACTGCCCGTGCCCGACTGTGACAAAGTGCCCGTGATTGCCGTGACAAACTGCCCGTGCATAACTTGTTATTTCCACAGGGGTTATCCACAGGAATGTGGAAGACTCACGGTACGGGAGCGAGGATGGCGGGAGGGGCTGCATAGGGGAGCATTCACTTGATCTGAAGCAGCCTGCGCGCCACGGGCGGCGGGCTGTTGTAAACCCGCATTCCCTGCCCGTCGAGCGAGAACCGCGCCTCGCGGTAAACGGCCTTCACGAGTTTCAGCGTCCGGGTGAACACCCGCCGGAAATCCACCATGCGCCCGTAGTCATGCCCGAACTGCGCCTTCATCGAAACCCACGGAATGAACCCCGCCTTCTTGGGATCGACGCGGTGAAGCCGCTGGGCAAGCCAGGTGTAAACGTCGAGGGCCATGGCGCTGTGAGAAAGCCGCGCAACCGCGCCCTCGTTCAGGGGGACGGCGTGCTGCATGAGGCTGTTGAAATACGTCGGCGAAAACTGCACCGTCGTCGGCCAGAGGACGCGCTGCTTGTCGTCCTTCGGGGTCCACAATTCAAACCCGTCAATGACGCTGCCCTTGATCGTGACCGAGCGCCCGTCCTGCCCCATGCCGAAACGGAAGTCGGCGGAGGCAAGGCGCGTGAGCTGGTCCTTCACGGTGCGGATCGTGCGCCCGCCGGGATCGAGCCCGAGGGTGCGCTTCACGAAAGCGGTCAGGCTGTCTTCCAGCTCAAGGAGGGGCGATTGCGTCCGGAGCGCTTCGGCGTTCAGGTGATACAGCACAAGCCGCGGTTTGGGGCCGTGGGGCAAACCGACATCAAGCCAGGCGTCCTTGTTGGCGTCGTAGGCGTTGCCCGCCTGGATGCGGAGCGATACCCGCCCGTTGCTGCGCTGCCACGCGCGGACTTCCTCGCCCGGATTCCTGTAGGGCATGCAGGTCTGGCAGAGAACGGAATGCTGATAAAGGATCGCCGCGTCCTCGTCATCCGAGGGGAGCGGAAGCGAGAGCAGGCGTTCCTGAATCCGCGACAGGGGCTTATGTTCGGGTTTTATGATTGCCGGCAGGATCGCTCCAACCGGCGTGAGGTCTTTCGGCATCGTCCCTTTTCGCGAATTCGCTACACTTAGCGAATTACCCCGCCTTCCTTCTTCCCTGCCCCTTCTGGGCGGTCGTCTCCTGCTCCCCGCGCTCCCAGGCCTCAAGCGCCCGCACGAGGAGCTGCACGTTCTTCAGGCGCGCCTCGAAAGCGTGCCGCTTGAAGCGGTCCCGGAATTCCGGCGGAACCTTGAAATTGAGATCGACAAGCGTTTCCGTGACGGTCTGGCCGCGCTGTAGCGCGCCGGAAACCGCCGCTGGCATTTTATCCTTGCTGGCCAGCAAGGTGTTTGCGCCGATGGCTGATGGTTTAGGCATGAACTTTCACTCTCTTTTCGCTTGCTGGTTCGCGAAGTTTCGCTAATTCGCCTATCCGCTTCTTGGTCGCTTCCCACAGCTCGGCCATTTCCACGGCGCAAGGTCCGCCGGGGCTGATCTCCTGCGCGGTGCGGCCGTCCGTCATGGCGGCGGCATAGTCCACGCGGTCATGGACGATGCTCGGGAAGACCTGTCCGTGCTGCGAGAGCGCGGCCATCGTCTGCACGGTGATCCGGGCATTCGCTTTCGCCTGCGTCAGGACAAACACGAAGGGGATGTTCGAGCCTTTGATTAAATCAAGCGTCGCGCCCAGCGACCAAAGGTCGTTCGGGCTCGGCCGGGTCGGGATAACGATAAGGTCGGCAAGGGCGAGGACCTGCCGGTTTTGTTCTGTCAACGCGGGCGGCGTGTCGATAAAGCAATACGTGAAACCTGCCTTGTCGAGGGCTTCGATCTTTTCTGGAAGCTCGCGGATGCTCACGGGCGCGAGCTTCGGCGTTTCCGCTTCCCGCTCGTTCCACCAGGTCGCAAGGGTCTGCTGCGGGTCGGTGTCGATCACCACGGCGGGGCCGTTACCGGCGCGCTCGACCGCGATTGCGAAATGAGCCGCAAGCGTTGTCTTGCCGCTCCCGCCCTTTTGGGACGTGATGACGACGGTTTTCATGTTGCGCGGCATAGGCTATAGTCCAGAGCGAATTCGCTAATTCGTTCTTTAGCGAATCTTAGCGCACTCGGAGGCTGGAAAGCAAAATGCCGAAGTGGATACCCTGCGGCGAGGACTTCGATATCGGCCATGTCGTCCGCTGGAAAGAGGGCGCGTGGTACAACAGCCCGAGACGCCGCAAGCGGGGCAAGGGCCTGAAAATCGGGGACCGCCACGTTACGGCGCAAGTCCTCGCGTATGACCCGAAAGGTTTCATTCTTCTCGACGTACTGAAGTGCGAGGCCACGCAAGGACGCCTCGGCATCGAGGTCGAGCCTTTCAAGAAACACGAAATCCTGCGCCGACAGCGCGGCACGATCGCGCGGGGCGGGGCAGAGCGCATGGTCCCGAAAGCTGACGCGCCGAAGCGCCTGCCTTCCAGCAAGTTCGCAAGGACAAAGCCCTAAGCGTCAACCCGCGCGGTAAATCTCCCGCAAGCTGTTTCGCCACGTCACGCGGAACTTCGGGTGCATTTCCGTCCATCCGCGTCCAGGTCCTTCCCCGGAAATCATCGAAGGTGAGTTTGAGCGTTGAGGTTTCGCCACGGGCTCTCCTCCAGCAACCGCGTCCATAGGCGTCCTTCTATCCTTGAATCCTGCCAGAGGTTCGTCAAACCGCAAGCCCTGACGGGCTCCGGCACTAAACCGTTGGGCCTCAAGAAAGGTGCGGTCACGCCGAACGCCCCGGCTGGCTTCAGTCACGAAGGCCGCGATGGTCGCGGTCAGAAGCTGAAGGAGAAAGCCCATGACGAACACGCTCATCACCTCCGACGATCTGAAGGACCTGAACACGGATGAACTGCAATCGAAGTTCTTTAAGGTAGCGCGCGACGTGGCGGTCATGCGGGAGACCTGCGCCGAGCTGCCGCTCGCGGAGGAGTCCTTGAGAAACATCGCCTGCACGCTGGCGCTGCGCCGCCGCGCCCCGAAACCCTGAGCGCTGCGCCGGGCCCCCGCAAGGGCCCGGCTTTTTTTCGCTGCCCAGCGGGCTAGAGGCGAAGCTGTGGCTGTAATTTATCCAGCAGGGACCGTCCTTGCTCCGTCAACGCAAACTGGCTCATGCCGAAGCTCTCGGCCAGGCCCATGTGGACCAGAGAATCCGCGTCGATGACATTCAGGAATGCCCGTTCTCCAGCGGAAATTTTTCCCAAGGCGAGGAGAGCGGCCTTTTCGACCGCAGTGAGTTGAAGATCTGTATGTTCGGGCTGGTCACGCATGGCAGGAGAATTGTCCGTCGGTCGGGGCAAGAATGGCTATAGTGCGTCGCCATCGAACGTGAGTTAGGGAGAATCCCGACACCGGTTCGCCGACGGACGGGCCACTTTACAGCGAATCCCGACGGCGGTAAAGACGAGGCAGCAAGCCATCCTTGGCTTGTGTGCTGCGCGACAGTGAGCGATCCGCTACGGGACAACAGCGCCGCCCGTGCTTTGCGTTTTACGAAAAACAAGGACGCGCAACAATGCCGCTTCAGCGCCTTGCGTTTGGGGCAGGGAACCGAAGCCTCGGCTTCGCGAAGGTTAGCGAATGAGCGACAAGCGCCTGTCCTGGCGCATGGAGTTCCGTATTGCAGGCGAGCGTACCTTAAACCCGCTTCAGCGGGCGGTACGCTCGTGATTTGCCGGGCTCAGTGCCGCCGCGTCGGTCCCGACGCTTTTCCGGCCGCCGGCAAATCCTTCCCCTCACTCTTCTTTTTCGCTCGGGGCTTCCCTGCGGGCTTTCCGGCTCCGTCAGCGTTCACGCTGCCGGGTGCTTCGCCGGAAACCTCCGCAATCGGCTCCCACCCCGGTATCCCCTGAAGAATGCGCTCGGCATTCTTGGCGGGCGTGATGTGGCCGTAATACTCCTCGATCATCTGGACGGAGGTGCCCATTTGTTTCGCCAGAAAATACACGTCCAGGCCTTCCTTCAGGCGGAAGGTTGCATAGGTGTGGCGGAAACAATAGCTGCTGCGCTGGCTGCCGTTCGGGCCGTAGAGCAATTTGGATTTTTCGAGAAGGTCAGAGATGAGGGAATTATAGAGCGACATGGCCTGCTTGCCCTTGTTCGTCGTGAAGACGAAGTCTTCAGGCTTTGGCGAAAGTTCGTCCCGAGGTGCTTTTGGCTTGCGCTGCTGATGCGCTTCGATAAAGAGTTCGCGGATTCTCTCAAGATACGTAGCGACGTTGTTGGCGGCGACGAGTTCGCGGAACTTCCCCTTGCCGCGCACGTTGATGCAGACGAAGTGCCGCCCGTGCTTGTCCGTCCGCAGGTCAACGTCCCGCCAGCGCAGGTTCTGGGCTTCCATCGTCCGCATGCCGGTGTTGGTCATGACCAGCATGAAGTTATAGGCCATGGTGCGGTGCCACTCGCTGTACCCGTGGCTGGACTCCTTGATCCATTTGCGGGCGTAGGTGTGGAGTTCCTTGTATTCCTGCGGCGTGAATTCTTCGCGCCGCCCCGTGTCCTTGGGCATCTTGGCGCGGGGCACCTGGCTCTCGCGGATGTACTGCTTTCCAGCCGCGTAGTTCATGATGGCGCGGAAGACCATCATTTCGTGCCGTATGGTGCCGTCCTTCGCCGGGGTCAGTTTGACTTCGGTTGTCTCTGCCGCCGCGCCCTTCGGGCGCTTCTTTTCGCGGGGGCGGTTGCCGCCTTCGTTCTTGCGCCAATGAGGATAGGCGCGCCACTTCTCCTCGCCAAGTAGGGTGATCTGGTGGTTGCCGGTGTAGGGGATGAGATGCAGGCGTATATAGGAATCGACGATGCTCCAGCGGCCCATCGTAATCTGCCCCGCCTCCGCAGCAGCCTTCTGGATAGTGGAGTATTCCTTCGCCACCTCAGCGAAGGACTTGTCGAATATGGGGACCTTGTGCTCAAGGCGAAAGAGTGTGTCGGCGTCATGGTAGAAGGCCTTGGACTTCGCTTTGTTGATGTCATCTGTCTTGAGCGAGATGGTCTTGTACCGGTCCTCGTCGGCGATCTTGATGCGGCAATACCAGTTGTGGTGCTTCACATCCTTCCTGCGGAAGATGATGAGGCCGGGCTTGAGTTCGTTGATGTCGAGGAGGAATGCCATGAACGGGGGGTTCCCTGTTGTGTAGAAACTGTGTAGAAATAATTTGTAAGCCCTTGATCTGCCATATCTGTGCAGGGGATGTGTGGACTATCAGTAAAGAATTAGTTGTGAGATGTCAAGATGTTAATGAAGTACGTCTCCCCTTGGGGGGTAGACGAAGATATATAAGCGTTTGTTTTTACTTCTGAATTTGAGCCACTTTCGGGCTGTGCAGGGGTTGTGTAGAGCAGGCCTCGTGCCGTTTCTTGTTAACAAAGCAACTTGCATCAGGACGATAGCAAAATAGAGAAGATTGCTCCATTGGTTTAAACCAATGGAGCAATCTTATGAAAAGATATAAACGACTGGAAGAAACAGACCGGGTATCCATCCAAGTGCTTACAAAAAGGGGGTATTCGGACGCACATATAGCGCGGGAAATCGGCGTCCACCGAGCCTCCGTAGGCCGTGAGCGCCGGAGGAATACGGTTGATGGGAAGTATTATTACCATCTGGCGCAGGGGCTGGCGGATAAACGGCTGCGCGCAAGGCGGTGGCGAAAGTCCAAGGTGACTCCGGCGATTATCGCCTTCGTGGAGGAGAAGCTGCGGCTGGGATGGAGCCCGCAGCAAATCAGCGGATGGATGAAACATCGCCAGTCCAAATTACCGACCATCGGCTACGAGCGCATCTATCACCACGTCTGGCAGGACAAGTGGGATGGCGGGAGTCTATACCGCCACCTGCGTCACGGCGGTCGCCGTTACAGGCGCTATGGATCGCGATTCGGCATTCCAGACCGCAGAAAAGGCCCCATTCCTGGCCGCGTTGATATAGACCAGCGCCCGGCCATCGTCGAGGAAAAATCCCGCGTCGGGGATTGGGAGCTGGATACGATTGTCGGTAGCCAGCATCGTGGCGTCCTCGTCAGCATGGTCGAGCGCGGCTCGAAATTCCTGCGCCTTGCTCTGGTTCGGGAGCCGAAATCCGATACCGTGGCGGAGGCGATTGAAACTTCGCTTTATAACGACAAGAAAAAAGTCCTTACGATAACGATGGACAACGGTTGGGAGTTTGCGCGGCATCGGGAGTTCGGAAGAACCCTGAAGGCCGATACTTTCTTCGCCAAGCCTTACCATTCATGGGAACGCGGACTGAACGAACACACCAACGGTCTTGTCCGCCAATACTTCCCGAAGGCCACCGACTTTACGGCAGTCGCAGAGCATGAAGTTCAGAAAGTAGAGGAGCTGCTTAACAATCGACCGCGCGCCGTGCTAGGATTCAGGACGCCGATGGAGGTCTTCTCAAGGCCGTCGTCTTTGCGCAAAGTTGCGCTAGTTATCTAAAGGGGCGTCGATTCCAAGCCCGTCTCCTGTCGCGCCCAGAGCTTCTGAGGGCCAATCTGAGCAGATTCTCCCTGCCAGAGCCATAGGAATCTTAAGGGCCGCCCGCCTGCAACCGTTTCGCTAATTCGCTACTTGTCGCTAAACAGCGGCCCTCCTTGCCGGTGCCGTAATACCCACGGCATAGAAGTTCTCGGGCTCGCTGCCGCACCTGCGGGCATAGCGATTGACGGCCTGTGCGGCGTCGAGCGCCCTTACAAAGGCGTGTTCGGTTTCCTGGGTGGATACCCGGAACAGCTCGAACCAGTATCGAGGAGAGGGCTTCATTCTGCCGCCTCCGCTGACATCATCACGTCGATGTAATCCACGGGGCCGCCTGCGGCGTTCACGATGGAGCGTGAGAGCGTGTGCTGGTAGAACCCCGAAGAGGCGATGGGGAGCGGCACATCTGTCGGGTAGATGCTGCGGCATGTGATGTGGGCCAGTTCTGCACCTGGCATCCAGTTGGGCTCGTATTCGATTTCAAGCAACAAGCCTTCGCGCTGGACTCGGTATTTCTGGGGACGGCGTTTTTTCATTTGAAGTCTCCTTTCCGGTTTGTCGATACGCCCCACACGAAGCAGGGCGGGGAAGCCGTCAGGTCACCGGAGCGAATGCGGAGGGGAACAGGCGACACGGAATCTTGGAGCGGGCTGCCTGTTGACCTGTCGGCGCGCCCTGCTAGGTTCGGGCGTTGATGATCGAAAAACCGGGAATGGAGGAGACGAAAAAAGAGCGCCGATCCCGGAGGACCGACGCCCTTGGCTCGTCAGGCTGTATTAGCGAAGAATCTTCGGAAGCCAGCGTTTGCCGGTAACGGACTGCTCGGCGTATCTGGCCATGTCAGCTTTCTTCATGCTGTTGCTCGGCGGTGTAGCATCCACTTCCGCGAGTGCTTCGAGGATTTGCGGCTTGCCGACTTTGCTGAAGTAGTTGTCGGCGGTGGGCGTGAACCATGCGGTCATGTCCAGTTCGACGGCTTTAGCCAGCTTGTCGGCGTGGTCGAGGGCCACGCTGCTGGAACAGCCCTGCTTCTGGACAATCGCGCGGAGGGACGATGCGGCACAGAAGTTGAGAAGGTCAATTAGCACATCGCTGTGCTGGTCGAGGCACCATTCCCAGAGGGTGTCAGGATTGCCGGGGAGCTTGTCGCCCCAGGCCGCGCGGTGTTCCTCAAGGCGTTTGGCCGCGGGCGAACCTTCGACGCGGTGAAGCGACTGCGGGGAGAGGCTGACTTGCAGGGCCGTGTCGTGGCGATGCTGGAAAGTATCCAGTACCAGGGCGTAGACAACGCTCTGAAGCCCAACGAGGTTGTAATCGAGCATCTTGGCGGAAAGTGCCGCCGTCCGGTGCGCGGTCAGACTCTCCAGGAGGACTGCGGAAAGTCCCGTGGGCTCCTCCTGCTCGGGCGCGTCGCCTTCGGGGGTGGTGGTTGCCTTGGCGGTTTTGGATTTGCCCGCTTGCTTGGGCATGTCCTCGGGTTTCACAAGGCCGCGTTGGATGTTCAACTCGCCGCCATAGCCGATGGTGACAATGGCTCCTGCCATCGCAAGCTGCTCGGGTGTCCAGATGCCGGGGCGGTCGTCGAATTCCCGCTGTAGGTTTTCAATCTCGTCCATGCGCTCGGGCCGTTCAGCATCATCGTCGGAGTCTTGCCATTGCTGGTTGAGCTTTTCGTATTCGGCTTCCAGCTCGTCGAGCTGCTTTTGCTCGGCGGCGGTCGCGGGGGCCGGTTCGGCGTAGAGGCGTTTGTATTCCGCTGTGCCGTAGCTGCCGGTGTCGGCGGTCACGATGACCCATTTCCAGCCCTCGGCCTGTACGGGCTTGGCGGATTTCTCCAGCTTCCCGATCACAAGCGTATCGAGCAAGGCAGGGTCAGAGATGAACACGCCATCAGCGTCTTCGCTGAACAGGTCGCGCTTCACTGCGCCACCGGCTTTCTCATACGCCTTGAGGGTGACGAACTGCACGCCCTTGTCGTTGGCTCTGATTTCACCTTCGGTGAGTGTGTCGCGGATATCCCGTGCATCGTTTCTGTCCGGGTTGAAGTCCTTCAGGACGCGCTCTTGCGCCTTGTGGTCGTCGGTGACGGTCAGGGCCATGATGACTTCAAGGGTGTATTCACCTGCGCGGTACTTCTTGATGGCTTTCGGAGTGACACGGGCGAGTTTCAGGAGCTTGGTGACGTGCGCCTCGGGTTTCCCGAAGCGTGCGGCGATATCCACGATGGGCATGCCCTTGTCGGCCAGGCCCCGGAACGCCTCGAACTGGTCTGCGGGGTGCATGTCTTCGCGCATGACGTTCTCGGCCAGGCTGATTTCCGAAGCGTCTCCAGCTTCGGTGATGAGGCAGGGAACAAGGTAGCCAGCCTCGATATGCCCGTCCTTGGCCAGTTTTTGCAAAGCCACCAGTCTGCGGCCTCCGGCAGAAACGGCGAATTTCTTGCCGTCTGTAATCACGACAAGCGATTGCAGCAGGCCGTGGGCCTTGATGGATGCTGCCAGCTCGTCGATGCTGGCCTTGTTCTGGACTTTGCGGACGTTGCCTTCCCACGCGGTGAGCTTGTTCAGCGGGATGTTGGTGATGTCGGTCATGTGATGTACTCCTCCTGAAAGGAGGAAGAGCGCTTACGCGCCCTTCCCCTCGGTTGCGGGTTGCTCGGCAGATGCCGGTTGAGCTTCCGGTGCGGCTTTGGCTTTCGGTGCGAAGGCCGAGTAGCGTTTGCCGTTGACCAGGATGTTCATCCCGTTGCCCTTCGCGTGGAAGTAGACCGATCCGACGATCTTCTTCTTGTCGCCTTCGCCTTCGAAGATGTAGCGGTCAGCGGGTTTTTTCTGTTTCTTGGTCTCTGTGGTTTCGGTTTCGTTTGTCATCGTAGTTCTCCTTTTGTGCATTACCCTTTCGGGCGTGAACCCGATCAGCCATTAAGCGGGCGCGGCGTCACACGGGAAAATTGGGGGGAACCTTCAGGGGGAACCGAGGCTTCCCGTTGACGCGCGGAGCGCACGCGAATGGCAGGGGACACGAACATGCCCGATGGGTTTGCACAGGAGAACGCTGGCAACCACCGAAACACTGGCCACGGAAACTGGATTGTTACGCGAAGCGCTCATCGACCAAATGGTCGGGGGTGCATGCACTAAGGGCAAAGACACGGTGGATGGAATGAAACGCAAAAAGGAAAGACGTGTAGAACGTGACGGCGAATCGAGCAAGGTGCCGTTCAACTGAGACGAGCAAACGCTTATGCGAGGAGCCGAGGCTTCCTGTTGACGCGGGACGCGCACGTGGATGGCAGGGGGCAGATGATAACCGGATGGGATCAAACGAATAAAGGGAACACATTCAACGAGTTGGATGACCGAAAGCAGGGAAAGCGCTCAGGGCCGCGAATAGAAGGCAAAGAGCATACCGCCCAAAAGTGCGGCAGGGGTGGCATTGATGCTTCATGGCGTATGACGCAAAAAATGTCTTGCGAATCGGTTGCCATGAGTGCATCATAGGACTTGATGCAAAACGCTGTAAAGACATTAGAGGCGCTCGCAACGATTTCGGCGGGACACCCCATTCGCGACGCTGTCAGGGACGTGCCCGGCGGCGAGACCTCCGTCGTCCAGATCAAGAATGTGGACGCAGAAACGGGCGTGGACTGGCCGGGGGTGGCGCGCACTCACATTACCGGACGGCGCGAGCCGGACTGGTTGAGGTCTGGCGATGTGCTCTTTTCTGCACGCGGTGGGCGCAACGTCGCCGTGTGTGTTGAAGCGCCGCCGCCTAAGGCCGTGTGCTCCCCTCACTTCTTCCTGATCCGCGTGAGGGATGAGAAGGCTGTGCTGCCGGCGTTCGTCGCTTGGCAGATGAACCTGCCCAAGGCGCAACAGTATTTCGCGCAGTCAGCGACCGGGAGCTACATCAAGAGTATCCGCCGCCAGGTGGTGGAGAGCCTTGCGCTGCTGGTGCCCAGCCTTGAGCGGCAGCACCTGCTGGTGCGTCTCGCCAGTGCTGCGCAGCGCGAGAAACGAATTTTAGAGCAACTGATTGAGAACCGGCGGCTGGAGTTAGACCTCCTCGCCGGGGAACTGCTGACGCAGGACAACCGAGCCGAATAACAGGAGAACGACATGACGACACAAGAGATTGAACAGAAGAAGATCAACCAGACGGTCTGGGCGGCCTGCGACACGTTCCGGGGGGTCGTCGATCCCAGCATATATAAGGACTACGTCCTGACGCTGCTGTTCCTCAAATACATCTCCGACGTGTGGCAGGACCACTACGACGATTTCAAGAAGCAATACGGCGACAAGCCCAAGCTGATCGAGGAGATGCTGAAGAACGAGCGATTCGTGCTGCCACGCGACGCGAGTTTCTACGCTCTCCATGAACGGCGCTTCGAAGCCGGGAACGGTGAGCGCATCGACAAGGCGCTTCATGCCATCGAAGAGGCCAACATTCACAAGCTCCAGGACGTGTTCCAGGACATCAGCTTCAACAGCACGAAGCTGGGCGACGAGGCGCAGAAGAACGACATCCTGCGCCACCTGCTGGAAGATTTCTCCAAGCCGGAGATGAACCTGCGCCCGAGCCGCGTCGGCAAGCTCGACGTCATCGGCAACGCCTATGAATTCCTCATCAAAAATTTCGCGGCCACGGGCGGCAAGAAAGCGGGTGAGTTTTACACGCCGCCGGAAGTCTCCGAACTTATCGCACAGCTTGTCGAGCCCAAAGAAGGCGACGAAATCTGCGATCCCGCCTGCGGCTCTGCCTCCCTTCTTATGAAGTGCGGTAAGGAAGTGCAGAGGAAGTTCAACGGCTCCCGCAAATACGGACTTTTCGGGCAGGAGGCCATCGGCAGCACCTGGGCGCTTGCCAAGATGAACATGTTCCTTCACGGCGAGGACAACCACCGCATCGAATGGGGCGATACGATTCGGAACCCCAAACTGCTCGACAGCGAAGACACGCTAAAGCACTTCGACGTGGTCGTCGCCAATCCGCCCTTCAGCCTAGAAAAATGGGGCTACGACAGCGCCGCCGCCGACAAGTTCAGCCGCTTCCGTCGCGGGCTGCCCCCGCAGACGAAGGGCGACTACGCTTTCGTCCTTCATATGATCGAGACCCTGAAACCAAAAACCGGTCGTATGGGCGTGGTCGTACCCCACGGCGTTCTCTTCCGCGGCGCGGCCGAAGGCAAAATCCGCAAGCAGCTTATTGACGAAAACCTGCTCGACACCGTCATTGGCCTGCCGGAGAAACTGTTCTTCGGCACGGGCATCCCTGCGGCCATCCTGATCTTCCGGCGAAACAAGGCTGATAAGAACGTACTGTTCATCGATGCGAGCCGTGAATACAGGGACGAAAAAACGCAGAACCAGCTTTCAGAAGAGAACGTCGCCAAAATCGTCCAGGCGTACAAGGAGAGGAAGGACGCGGAAAAGTACGCCCATCTGGCGACACTGGAAGAGATCAAGCAGAACGACTACAACTTGAACATTCCGCGCTATGTAGATATGTTCACCGACGAACACCAAATCGACCTTGCTGCCGTCTTGACAGAGCGCAAAAAGCTAAAAGTCGAGCTTGTCCAGATTGAAGCGGAAATGGACGGCTACCTGAAGGAGCTGGGATATGGTGCCTGATCATTGGAATGAAGCGCCGCTTGGCAAGTTGGTGGAACGCGTAATCCGCCCAGTCACAGTGGAACCGAATGGTTTATATCAAGAGATAGGAATTCGTTCTCACGGCAAGGGATTATTCGACAAGGAGCCTGTGCGTGGTTTCACGCTTGGAGACAAACGGGTGTTTTGGGTCGAACCGAACTGCCTCGTAGTGAATATCGTATTCGCTTGGGAACAGGCAGTCGGCAAAACGACAGAAAAAGACCAAGGGAAAATTGCCTCCCATCGATTTCCGATGTTTCGGCCTCGCCCCGGACGGTCCGACATCGATTACCTGGTTTACCTCTTCAAGACTCCGTACGGAAAACATCTGCTGAATCTTGCGTCACCCGGCGGCGCGGGGAGAAACAAGACGCTTGGTCAGAATGACTTTTTGAAGACCATAGTCCGTGTCCCTCCATTCCATGAGCAGATCGCAATAGTAAGGCTGTTGAAGACGTGGGAGCGGGCGATTGCAACAGTGGAGGGCCTCATCGAAAACGGTGACATGGGCAAACGAGCCCTGACGCAGAAGCTGATTACGGGCAATGAACGCTTTCGCGGATTCGCAAGCACGCCGTGGCGCGAGATCACGCTCAAAGACATCGCGGACATTCGCACTAGTAATGTGGACAAGAAAACTGATGCTGGTCAGATCGCGGTGCAGCTCTGCAACTATACCGACGTTTACTACAACAGGCATATCACTAAAGGCCTTTCATTCATGAACGCTACGGCAACGCAAAGTGAAATCGAAAGGTTCACTCTTCAAAAGGGCGATGTTGTCATTACGAAGGACTCAGAGTCTCCGGAGGACATCGCTGTTCCGGCCCTTATTGACGAAGATCTCGACGGAGTCTTGTGTGGGTACCATTTGGCGCTTATCAGACCGCGAAGAAATCAAGCCGACGGCGAATTCCTGAGCAACCTCTTCTCGCTCAAGAAGACTCAGAATTATTTTTTCACTCATGCCAATGGTGTCACGCGGTTTGGCCTGTCGATCGACACGATCAGGGAGGCGGCTTTCCGTATTCCAGGTATAGAGGAGCAACGTCGGGTCGCCGCGGTGCTGCGCACCAGTGAGCAGAGTATTTCAAAGTACAAAAAGCAACTCGTCGCGCTGAAGGAACAACGCACTGCGCTGATGCAACAACTCCTTACAGGAAAACTTCGTGTCGCCTCAATTGCTTCTAAGGAATTGGCCCGTGCCTAGAGGCATCTCATGATGACACCCGAAACCAAAGAAGAATTCAGCGCCCATATCCCGGCGCTCCGCGTCCTGACTGCGATGGGCTGGGAATACTTGTCCCCTATCGGATGTCTTGCCGCGCGCGGCAGCACACAGGAAGTCGTACTCCTCAACGTCCTTGTCGAGCAACTGCGCAAGCGCCGCTTCGAGTACAAGGGCAAGCAGTACCCGCTCTCTACCAACGCCATCGACCAGATTGTGCGCGAACTGACGGCGCCAGCGATGCACGAAGGACTGCTGACGGCCAACGAGAAACTCTACAACAAACTGACGCTCGGCGTCACCGTGACCGAGTTTGTGGACGGCAAGAAGCACTCGCCCACCATTTCGGTGATCGACTGGGATGATCCGTCCGCTAACAGCTTCATGGTCACGGAGGAATTCGAGGTGATGTCATCCGGCGGCACGCATACGCGCCGCCCGGATTTCGTGTGCTTCATCAACGGGCTGCCGCTCGCCATCATCGAGGCGAAGCGCCCCGATTCCGGCAATCCCAACAAGTCGATGATCGAGGAAGGGGTCAGCCAGAACATCCGCAACCAGAAAAACGACGAGATCCCCCGGCTGTTTGCCTATTCGCAGCTCCTGCTATCGATCAGCGGCACGGAGGGTAAATACGGCACGACGAAGACGCCCAAGAAATTCTGGACGGGATGGAAAGAGGAAGAGTTCGACGAGGCGTATTTCGACAAGATCAAGAACGCGCCCGTCAGCGACGCGGTGAAAGAAGCCGTATTCGCGAACCGCCCGAAGCACCTGCGCAGTTATTTCGAGAGCCTGTGGGCGGGCAAGCAACTGGCCACCGACCAGGACCGGCTTCTCATCAGCCTGCTCGGGCCGGAACGGCTGCTGGAATTCATTCGCTTCTTTATCCTGTTCGACCGCAAAGCGGGGAAGATCGCCGCGCGCCACCAGCAGGCCTTCGGCATCAAGGCCCTTATCGCGCGCATCAACAAGCGCAAGCCGGAGGGCGGACGCGAGGGCGGCGTCATCTGGCATACGACGGGTTCCGGCAAGTCCTTCACCATGGTGTTCCTGTGCAAGGCGCTGTTGCTGCACAACAGCCTCAAGGAATGCCGCGTGCTCGTCGTCACCGACCGCATCGACCTGGAAGGCCAGCTTGCCAAGACATTCGTCTCGGGCGGGGCTTTCGGTTCTGCCATCGCTACCAAGAAGGAAGGCGAGAAGGCAAAGGCCAGTTCGGGCCGCGACCTTGCCCGGCGCATCAGCCAGGGCGTCGAGCGGATCATGTTCACGATCGTCGCCAAGTTCCATACGGCGTCGAAGCTGGCGGAGTGCTACAACGCCAGCGAGAACATGATCGTCCTTGTCGATGAAGGACACCGTAGCCACGGCGGCGAAGGGCATGAGCGGATGCGCAAGGCGCTCCCCAACGCGGCCTATGTCGCCTTCACGGGTACGCCGCTACTGAAAGACGAAAAGACCACGAACAAATTCGGTCCTATCGTTCATGCCTATACGATGCAACGCGCGGTCGAAGACGGCGCGGTCACGCCGCTGTTGTATGAGGAGCGCAAGCCGGAGCTGGAGGTCAACGCGAAGGCCATCGACAACTGGTTCGACAAGATCACGATGGGCCTTTCCGAGCGCCAGCGGACGGACCTCAAGAAGAAATGGGGAAAGAAAGGGCCGCTCTATGGGTCGGCGAACCGTATCGAACTTATCGCCTGGGACATCGCCGTTCATTTCGACGAGAACTTCAAGAAGCTCGACCTGGGCCTGAAGGGACAGATCGCAACCGATAGCAAACGCACAGCGGTCATGTACAAGAAGGCGCTCGACGCCACGGGCCTTGTGACCAGCGCCGTGATCATCTCCCCGCCAGATACGCGCGAGGGGCATTCCGATGTCGATGAAAGCGAATTGCCGGAAGTCCAGCAATGGTGGAAGGACAACGTCGGGCAAGACGCGGAGGATTATGAACGCCGCACAATCGAGGATTTCAGCACGCCGGGCAAGCCGGACCTGCTGATCGTCGTGGACAAGTTGCTGACCGGATTCGACGAGCCGCGCAATACGGTCCTCTATATCGACAAGCCGCTGAAGGAGCACAACCTCATCCAGGCGATTGCGCGTGTGAACCGCCTGCACGACGCGAAGGAATACGGGTTGCTGATCGACTATCGCGGCATTCTCAAGGAACTCGATACCGCCATCGCGCAGTATCAGGACCTCGCCAGCAAGACGCAGGCGGGGTATGACATCGAGGACCTGAAAGGCCTCTATTCCGAGGTCAGCACGGAGTACAAGCGGCTGCCGGGGCTGCATGACCGGCTCTGGGCGGTATTCGCCGCCGTGGAGAACAGGCAGGACTTAGAGCAGTACCGGCAGATTCTGGTGCCCAAGTATCAGGATGACGCGGAAGGCAACAGCTATGATGCGCGTCAGGCCGTGCGCGAGGATTTCTACGCGGCGCTTACGGCTTTCGGCCTGTGCCTAAAAGTGGCGTTGTCGTCGCGCACATTCTTTGAAGACAAGAGCTTCAGTGAAGCGCAGATCGAGACCTATAAGAATGACCTGCGGTTCTTCATCAGCCTGCGGAAGATCGCCAAGCAGGATGCGCAGGAAACAGTCGATTACAGCGCCTATGAAGACCAGATCCGCAAGCTCGTGGACAAGCATGTGGTAGGCGAAAAGGTTACGGCCGCCGACGGCGTGATTGTCGTCAACGAACTAGGCAAGGCTAGCGACCCCAAGAAATGGTCGGCTGAGAAGACGCGCAACGAAACGGACATCATCCGCAGCAGGCTCAAAAAGACCATCCAGCAGGATCTCGCCGATGATCCTTACGCGCAGGCGGTGTTTTCAGACCTGCTGAAACAGGCCATCGCCGAAGCCGAGGCGATGTTCGACCATCCCTATAAGCAATACATGCTGTTCAAGGACCTTGAACAAAAAGTCACCGACCGGAGCCTCGATACCGTGCCGGACAGTTTCGGCGACAACAAGCACGCGCGTGCGTATTACGGCGCTTTCCGGCTGGCGCTCGGGGACGGCTACTTTGAAGGGCTGCTCGCGGAGGACGGGCAGGCGTTTATCGACGAGTCGCTCGCGATTGACAGCACCGTGAAGAGGGCAGTGGCGGAGCATTCCGTCAACCCCCAGGACATCGAGTCTGAAATCCGCCGGAGCCTTCTGCCACGGCTGTTCGACTTGATCGGCCTCGACCAAGCGAAGGACGTGATCGAGCGCATCCTCCAAATCACTCGCGTCGGGCTCAGCAGGGGGGCGGCATGACGACGCGCAAGAGCTTCATCTATGGCGCAGACCGTATCGAGTATGAGGTCGAATTCGTTCCCTCGGCCCGCAAGCGGGTATCGATCCATGTTTACCCCGACGGCTCGGTGCGCGTCGATGCGCCGGAGGAAAGGGAGCTTCCTGAAATCCATCAGGCCGTGATGAAGCGCGCCGGATGGATCAAGCACCATGTCGATGAATTCCGCCGCCAGCGAGAACAGGCGCTACCACGCGGCTATGTGAGCGGCGAGAGCGTCTTTTATCTCGGACGGCGCTACCAGCTAAAGGTACGGCAAGGTGCGACGCCCGGCGTTAAGCTCCTACGCGGGCAGGTCTGCGTCGAAACGCCTTCCCGCACGGCGGAAGACGTGAAGGAACTGCTGGCCGCATGGTACAGGACCCGCGCCAGCGAGGTCTTCGCGCGCCGCTTCGATGATGTCGCCGAGCAGGTGAACTGGCTGCGCAAACCGCCCGCATGGCGGCTCGTGCGCATGAAGACGCAATGGGGGAGCTGTTCGCCGACCGGCACAATCCTGCTGAATCCGCACCTGATTAAAGCCCCACGCGAGTGCATCGAGTATGTCATCAGCCATGAGCTGTGCCACCTGAAAGAGCACAACCATAGCCCGCGCTATTACAGGCTGCTGTCCAAGATCATGCCGCGCTGGGAAATCGTGAAAGCGCGGCTCGACGGAATGGCCGAACTTTTGTTGAACGAGTAAACGGCTGGGTGAAGACGGAGCGAGAGGTGGTTAAACATGTGGCCCGATAACGAAACAGATCGCGATTTCCTGAACTTTGGCGGTGTCGCCGACACGGTGGCCGAGATCGTTGTACAGGCGAAGGGACGGCCGATTTCGATTGGCGTTTCCGGGGCATGGGGCGTCGGAAAGTCCTCCATGATTAAGCTCGTACGCCGCTCGCTTGACCAGCGTCCGAAGGACGTTGACGGAAAGAACAAATTCATTTTTGTCGAGTTCAACGCCTGGCTGTATCAGGGTTATGACGATGCGCGCGCGGCGCTGATGGAGGTCATCGGCAGAAAGCTTCTGGCAGAAGCCGAACAACGGCAGACGGGTCTCGAAAAGGCCAAAGAGTTCATGGAACGCATCCGCTGGGTCCGGCTGATGAAGCTGGCCGGATCTACGGCAATTGCCCTCCATGCGGGCGTCCCCCCGGTGGGATTGATAGGCGAGCTGTATGGATTCGGAAGAAAAATGCTCGGCGGAGAAGTGACGACAGATACACCGGATCAGGCGGAGAAGCTCGTCGGCGAGGTCAAGGACGAGGGATCGAAGCTTCTCGGGCCGAAGAAGGAGCGTTCAACGCCGCCGCAAGAAATTCACGCGCTGCGGGAAAGCTTCGAGAAAACGCTGGAGGCGATGGGGGTGACGCTTGTCGTGCTCATAGACGACCTCGACCGCTGCCTTCCCGAGACGACCATCGCCACGCTGGAAGCGATCCGGCTGTTCCTGTTCCTAAAGAACACCGCCTTCGTGATTGCTGCCGACGACGCAATGATCAAATATGCCGTGAAGCGCCACTTCCCGGATGTAGGCGACGATCTCGTCATCAACTATTTCGACAAGCTGATCCAGGTGCCGATCCGCGTACCCCCGCTCGGTACGCAGGAGGTCCGCGCGTACATGATGCTGTTGTTTGCCGAAAACATCATCGACGACGCGGCGGTCTTGGAAAAAATCCGGTCCGGCGTATGCAGGCAGCTCGGGTTGTCATGGCAGGGCAAGCGCGTAGACCGTGCGTTTATCGGCACGCTGCATGAATTCGAGCCGGAGGTCATCGGCAAATTCGATACAGCAGACCGGTTGGCGCACCTAATGACAACAGCTTCAGGCATTGCCGGTAACCCGCGCCTTGTAAAACGGTTCCTTAACGCACTAGCGATCCGCATGGCGATTTCACACGCACAGAATGTGGGCGTGGACGAAGCCGTGCTCGCGAAGATGCTGTTGTTCGAACGCGTGGGAAATGCGAAGGCCTATGAGGCACTCGTCAAAGCGGTTACCCACAGCAGTGAAGGCAAGCCTGCTTTCCTAACAGAGTGGGAGGAGAAAGCGAATGCCGGGAAGGAACTCGATTTGCCATCACCGTGGGATGGAGAGTTTGTTAAAGAATGGCTGACGCTTCCGCCAACCCTTGGGGATCGCGACGTGCGTGGCGTTCTCTATGTAAGCCGTGAACACGCCCCGCTCATAACGCCACAGGACCGGCTGTCGTCCGAGGCTGCGGAGCTGTTGACCGCCTTGCTTCAGACGCCTGATGTCGCCTCCACGCTGAAAGGCCGCCTGATGAAGGTGCCGAGGGCCGAGATTACCGTCATTATGGACCGGCTGCTCGACCGCGCCCGCCAGGAGCAAGAGTGGGGTGTCCCCGAAATCCTGAACGCATGTCTCGTAGCGGCGGAGGCCGATCCCCCTCAAGGGGCACGGCTCGCGGCTTTCCTGTCGGAGCGCCCGCCCGGACAGATCAAGGCAAGCATCGTTCCGAAGATTAGCGATCAGCCGTGGGCGGCAGGCGTACTCGCTAAGTGGGAACAAACAGCCGGAGTTTCAACACCCGTTAAGAAGGCCATCAAGGCAAGGAGGGACGATGGGAACCTCGGCATCAAGTAAGGGGCCAGGCGGCGGCGTGCCACTTGTACCGCCGTGGGTTCCGGATGCGGTCCCCGCCGCACCTCAGGCGGACGGTGGCGGTGAAACTCCAGCCGCCGGAGATGCTCCGAATGGTGCCGACGGGCAACCACAGACCAAACCTGTCCAGCCAGCGCCTCAAGCGCAGCCCTCCCCTCTCGCCGCCGCACACCGGTTTAAGGGAGTGCGGCAGAATTTCGGCAAGTTCGCGCAAGGCGGAAAGCCGCGTGACCTTCGGCGCGGCCTGCGCGCATATGTACGCAAGGGATATAGCGGGCGCTCGACCGCTACCCAGAGATTTGGCGGCACCGCGACAACAGCCAATGCCCTTTACGGCGCGCTTTCCAGCATTGCGGGGGGAGAGCCTGCCGCGCCCGGCAGCCCGCTTGATCCGGCGCTGCTGGCGGGCCGTTCGGCGCGGGAAGTCATGGATGCTGTGGTCGAAGCTGTTCGCCCCACGGATGGAACTCAGGATGCCGAGGCCAATCGCACGGCGATAAAGGATGCGCTTTCTGACCTGCTGGTGGTGCATCCGGATGCCGACCTTCTGAACCTTACGGAGGAACAGCGCGGACTGGCCATCGAGCGATTTGTCGCATTCGACATTTTTCAACGCATCATGCTCGATGTCGGCACGGCGATACAGGAGAAAGCGCCTACGGCTTCCGCCGGATCATCACGCATTAAAGAGGTCAAGGATTACATCAGGCAGGCTGTCGCCGCTTCGTTCCGAAGATTGAGCGCCGCCGGAGAACGGGTCACGAAAGGAAAAATCACCCAGGTAGTCCGCGCGGCCATTGCCGAAACGTTCAGGATCTTCGAGGGGTACGCGGTATGAAAATTATCTGTGCGCCACAGAGCCATGCTTTCAACGGGACGGCCGACGCAGTCGATGTCGTCCTCTACAGTCGGGCTGACAGGCCCACGCGCGGTCAGGCTGGGGCTGCGGTCAAAGACGCCGTTCTCAAGTCCGGGTATCACCCGGCCCCGAAAGCATGGGACTTCCTGTCACTGGCTCTCGCCGTCACCGCCGCAGACCTTGCCGGTTTTCGCTCCAAGAGCCCAGACGGCTGGACACGCGTGTTTGAGCTGGAAGTCGCCGTCGCAGATCCGGCCTTTTGGAACACGCACAGCGAGCTTGTGAACCGTTTCCTCGGCTTTCTCACCACCGATAAGTGGAAGGTGACATTCCTCGACGGCGGCTTTGCGCCGACGCCGCCGAAGAAGGCCGTTCTTCCGCCGGAAGACTGCGTGTCGCTTCTCTCGGGCGGTCTTGACAGCTTCATTGGAAACCTTGATCTCGTTGCAAACGGCAAGAAGCCATTCGCCGTGAGCCAGATCGTTGTCGGTGATCGTGAAAAGCAGAGTCTCTTCGCCGCGTTGATGGCGGGGGGCCTTCGCCACTTCCAGGTGAATCACAACGCAGGTGTCCCTGTGGAAGAATCTCCGCCGTCGCAGCGTGCCCGGTCATTGATTTTTCTCGCCTACGGCGTCCTCGCTGCCACGACTCTGAAGCAATATCACGCAGGCAAAGATGTCACGCTGTATGCGTGCGAGAACGGTTTCATTTCGATCAATCCGCCGCTGACCGATATGAGGCTCGGGAGCCTCAGCACAAGGACGACACACCCGGCATTCCTCGGACTCGTTCAGAAGGTGCTCGACGCTGCGGGCCTTCGTGTACGCATTGAGAACCCATCTCAGCTCAAAACGAAGGGTGAAATGATGTCCGAGTGTCTGGACCAGCAGGTCCTGCAAGCCTACGCTTCCAGGACCACAAGTTGCGGGCGCTACCTGCAGCATGGGTTCAAGCATTGCGGACGGTGCGTGCCGTGCCTCGTGCGGCGCGCGGCGTTCAGGGCGGCTGATATAGCGGACACCAGCGCATACGTTTACAAGGACCTCGGTCGCGATGATAAATGGCACGCCCGTTTCGACGATGTCAGGTCCGTTGCAATCGCCGTAGCCGACGCGAAGAGAGAGGGTCTTGATCGATGGCTTGGCGCTGCGCTCAGCACAACTCTTCTGGGTGACGTCTCGGCCCTCCAAGACATGGTCGGACGCGGGCTCGGGGAATTGGAATCGTTACTCAAACATCACGGCGTCAAATGATCGACTTTCATTGCCACTTGGACCTTTATCCAGACCGCAACGAGGTCCGCGATGAATGCGTCCGCCGCGGTCTCTATGTCCTCTCCGTCACCACGACACCATCAGCCTGGCGGGGGACTTCTGCCATGAGCGGGAACGCGCCTCGCATCCGGACTGCGCTTGGCTTGCATCCACAGCTCGCGCATGAGCGCCGGGGCGAACTGGCCCTATTCGATACCCTGTTGCCGGAAACCCGGTATGTCGGGGAGATCGGGCTCGATGGAGCGCCAGAATTCCGGCACTCATGGAAAGATCAGGTGGCAGTATTCGAACATATTCTGGCGCGATGCCGGGAAGCTGGTGGGCGCGTTATGTCGATCCATAGCCGCCGCGCCGGTGAAGCGGTTCTGGACTGCCTTGGGAAAGAGCCGGATGCCGGAACGCCTGTGCTTCATTGGTTTTCAGGAAGCTTTCGTGAGCTAGACCGTGCTGTCAAGCAAGGGTGCTGGTTCAGTGTGGGACCGGCGATGCTTGCTAGCGAAAAGGGACGAAAACTCGCGGCGCGTATGCCCCCTGGACGGGTGCTGACTGAATCCGACGGGCCGTTTGCTCAGGTTGACGGGGCCGCCGTGCGACCCTGGCACGTAGATATTGCAGTGAAGTCGTTGAGCGACATTTGGTCCGCTCCTGTCGATGAAGTGCAGAAATCTCTGACGGCAAATCTTCGGGCTTTACTGGCACAGGCAGAAGGCGATTCAAAGAGTGTGCTGGCCTGATGAATGTCGAAGTGAGCTAGCCCAAGACAAAGCGGATTGCCTTAGAGGTAGTTCAAATCAATATCCTCTCCACTTCATCAAGGCTCACCTGGTCGTTGCGCCGGTCGTAAAGCCCCGTCGTCCGGGCGCTCTCATGGTTCGCCATCTGCTGCGCCACTTCGAGCTTGCCGCCGTTGCGCAAGTATTCCGTGATGCCGGTCGCGCGGAAGGTATGGCAACCGATGCGGGTCTTGATGCCGGCGTCGGCTGCCCGACGCCGTATCATCCGGTACACGTCGGCCTGACGCATGGGGCGCTCGGTGAGGCAACCCGATTGGCCCTCCGTCGTGCGGAAGAGCCAGCTTTTCTGGTTGCCCGTGAGGTCCGCTTTTTCGATGTAGGCGTGCAGGTACTCGTCCAGCTTGTGATGGCAGGGCATTTCATGGCGCTTGCCACCCTTCTCGTGGAGCCTGACCCAAGTCCTGCGCCCTTGCACGTAGATGTCTTCGACGCGCATCTTCTCGGCTGCCGCGCCGACGCGGGCGAAGGTGTAAGTCATCAGCGCTATCAGCGCGCGATCGCGCAAGCCGACGACAGAGCCGGTGTTGATTGATTCAAGGAGGTCGCGGGCTTCATCAGCCGTCAGTACCGGCGTCTTGCCCTTCTTGACGCTGTGCCTCGGTCCCCGAACCACGCTTGCGGGGTTGGAAGGCATGACCTGGCCGACGACAAGCCAGTCGAAAAGCATTCGGAGGGCTGCAAGCTGGAGCTTGACGGTGGGCGCGGAGACGCGGCCCTGAAGCTCCTCGACATAGGCGGCGACGTGGATGGGCTGCACATCCCGGAGCTGGTCGAGGCCGCGGGCCTCGCACCAAACCGCGAAAGAGCCTGCTGCCTTGGCGTAGGCGCGTCTGGTATGGGGGTTGCGGATGTTGGCCGTGAAGAACTCGAAGACACGCTTGGCGGTTGCTGGATCGGGCGCGAACAGGGCCGGTAGGGCAACGCCCTCTTTCGCCCGGATTCCTGCCGCTGGCACGACGGTTAGTTCGTTCAGCATATTATGAATGATAACGTCCTTTACCATTCATAACAACCACCCCTCCCTGAGTTCAAACGCCTCCGTCCAAAACAGTCATTATGCCGGATCGCTCCCTAACGTATAATAGTAGGCGAGATATTCTCATGCCTGCTCAACCAGCGTGGTTTCATCGACTTGAGGAAATCCTGGAAGAGCTGCGTGTGCTCGAAAATCCTTACCTCGACCGTCACGCCATCCAGAAACTCTTTCGCGTACAGGAACGGCGCGCCCGTCAGCTCATGGCTGGCCTGCCCGGTATCCGGGTCGGCAATGCCGTTGCTGTCTCGCGGTCTGCCCTCCTCAGCCGTCTCGAAGAAACGGCAAACGGAGCCGCTGTGCAATGGGAAGTGAACCGGCGCGCCCGCGTGGTCGAGGAACTCGACCGCACGCGGCGTCACCTTGCGGCGCGGCGCGTCCGTATTCCTTCTGCGCCGGATACGCATGAGCGCCTGCTTCAAGACCTGTCGAGCGACATCAAGCTGAAGCCGGGGGCGCTACAGATTGAATTCTTCGGGGCGGAGGACCTTGCCGCGAAGCTGTTTGAACTGTCGCAGGCCATGGCAAATGACTGGTCCGCCTTCTCGAAGGCCGTGGAAGGCTGAACGAAAACCCGTTTCAGCGAAGATTCGCTAAATAGCGAATTCGCGAAAGACTCCAGCCCCTTAGGGATGCCAACAGCAGCGGCTTAGCCCTTGGCATTCTAATGGATATTGGAATGCGCTTGGCAACTTCCCAGAATCGGCATTATAATGGTTATAGGTATAGAAGGAGACAAGCCATGACCTCGCTCAAACTGACCAAAGTCGGGACTTCGACCGGGACGATCATCCCGAAGGAGATGCTTGCGCGCATGAAGGTCGAAAAGGGCGATACCCTCTTTGCCATCGAGACCAAGGAAGGTTATCTCATCACGCCTTACGATCCCGCTATCGCGGACCAGCTCGATGCCGGCCGTGAGTTCATGAAGGACTACCGGGAAACCTTCAAAGCCCTCGCGAAATGACCGGCGAACCACGCTGGATCAGCAAAAAGGCGCTGCTGCTGCTGCATGAGGAAAGCCTTGCCATGTTCGGCGGCGCGTCAGGCTTGCGGGATGAAGGCCTCCTCGATTCCGCTCTGGCGCGTCCGCAGAACACCCATGCCTATAACCCGGACAGCATCATCGCAGACCTGGCGGCGTCCTACGCTTTTGGTCTTGCGAAGAACCACGCGTTTCTTGACGGCAACAAGCGCGCCGCCTTCCTCTCGATTGGTATGTTCCTCAGCATCAACGGCCACAAGCTCGTGGCCGATCAGGTGGACGCCATTCAAACCATGCTGGCGGTTGCTGCGGGAGAACTCGACGAAAAGGGCCTCGCCGCCTGGATTCAGAAGAACATCGTCGCCAAGTAGTTTCGCGCTTTCGCTAATGTTAGCGAATTCGCTAAACGGAGCGTAAGTGGGCAAGCATCCTCTCACGCCTTGCTCTTCGCCGGTGGCGCTGTCGGCGCTGCCTGCGGTTTATGGTGATTCCGTCTGGACTTGCCGCCCGGCGCGTGATGACCGAGCTTGGCGAGCCTGTCGTCAAAATCCTTGATAGAGGCTTCGCGCTGCTTCAGAAGGTCGGCGATGAGGCGCTTTTTGCGCTCCTCTACCGCCTTCTCCTCCGCAAGGAGTTTTTCGACATCATCGGCTTCGGGCATAAGGAAATAATACCGTTCTGCAGGTATGTCCTGCACGCGGACTCAGACTCAGTCCTTCAGGTTTTTGCGCCGTTTTTCGGCGCGGGCCTTCTTTGCCTGCCCGAAGGCGCGCTCCGCCGCCCTCAAGAGGACTTGCGCAGCAGCGTCAAGAGTGGCTGCGGCATCGCGGTCTTTCCGCGCGGTCGTAACGGTCACTTTCACAAGAGCGGCGACAATACCGGCGGGGTCTGCGCCTTCGTTCTCAAGAGCGTCGGCTGCGGATTGCAGGCGGTCGATGCATTGAACCGGGTTCTTCATGACTTTTGTGTTAGACGAGTTTTCGGGGAAGGTCAACGGGATTCCGGGCGCGGGCGCTGCGCTAAGTTTAGCGAATTCGCTATCATAGGCTAAGGGACGGTTTGACAATGAAGACCAGAGCATTACGCAGGGCCGAGGATGAGCGCGTGAAGGCGCGCACGCGCCGGGTCATGCGTCTGTGGTCCGGGCGTCGGGCAGATGCTCCCGATCCGCGCGACGTTGGCGTGAACGCTTCTACTCATTGCCGCCCCTGCGCCTGCTGGATGTGTCAGGAGCAGCGCCGCGAAGTCCCGCAGCCGCGTGAAAGAGCTTTTGATTATCAGGAAGCGCCTTAGCAGGCGCGGGTTTGGCCGCCGAAGGGCGGCGGGTGTTTTAATGCACGGGGTCGCAGGGGTTATAACCCCTCGCCGGGGTCTGGGGCGGGCAGCCCCAGCGCGTGGCAAGTCGAAAACGGGGGCGCTCCTGCCCCCGTCCTCGTCCACGTTGTAAAGCGGCGGCGCTTAAGCCGCTGCGCTCTCCTCTTGCTGTTGAGACAGTGCTGTCGCACTGTCTGGCTGCAAGCTGTTGAGATAGTCGGCGGCGCGCTGCGCGTGGGCTGCTGCGGAAAAGATGGCGCGCTTGTCCTCTTTCAGCACGGTGAGCCAATGCCCGAGATAGTCGGCGTGGTCGCTCCTGACTTCCGGCGTGATGCCCAACTCTGCGCAAAGGAAAGCTGCTCCCAGTTCCGCGACAAGCTCCTCCCGCGCATAGCCGCTATCCCCAAACCTCTTTGCGCTGAAATCGCGGTCAAGGCGGGTCTTGTGGCTCGTCCAATGGGTCATTTCATGACAAACCGTGGCGTAAAAACTTTCCTTGTCCCTGAAAGCCTCGAAGGGTGGAAGCTGCACGATGTCGCGGGAGGGTGCGTAAAAGGCTCTGTTCCCGCCGTAGTGGATGATTGCGCCCGTGTGGGTCATGAAGCGGTCGGCGTTTTCGATGCGCTCCGACAAGGGCAGCGGGTTTTCCGGCTGCGCGTAGTAGTGCTGCGGCAAGCCGTCCACCTGCTCGACGTTAAAAACCGTGTAGCCTTTCATGAAAGGGATTTCGCGCTCGGTGTCCTCGCCTTGGTCGTTCGTTTCGGTTTTCGTGATGCTGTTCGCGTAAACCACCAAAGAGCCGTGCTCGCCCTTGCGCACATTCCCTTTGAGTTCCTGCGCCTGTTTGTAGGTCATCCAAATGGGGGCGGCGTAACCCTTGGCCATCGCCTCGCCCCAGAGCAAAAGGATGTTCATGCCCCTGTAGGGCGTGCCGTTGTGACGCAGGGGCTTGGTGATGCGTCCGGCGGTGTGCTCCACATGCCAAGGCTTCAGCCATGTGCGGATGCCCTGCTCAAGGTCGCTGATGATGCGCTCCGTGACGCGCGTGTAAACATCTTTTCGCTCCACGCCTGCGGCTTCTGTCCTGTAGGTCTTGCTCATTTTCCGTTCTCCTTTAATGGGCTGTTGAGGTTGCTGTGCTCATGCACATGCACCTCTGCCCACCGGCGAGGTCGGGGGTAGCAACGGGCAAGGGCGCGTGATCCGGGAGGGGGATCACCCAGGCTGCACAAGCCCCGCTTTTTGCATGTGGGACACATGCGGGGCGCGGAAGCCTGGGGAAACCCGGTCAGGCGGCGCAGCTTTACCCTTGCGCGGCGCGTGGGGCAGCGCCCCTAGCGATTTTGCGAAATGGGATCGTTACCCTTGATGGGCCGAGACAGCGGGTTTAGCTGGCTCGGTAAGCGTCAGCGCATAGAGCCCGGTCCGCAAAGCGGATTCGCCCAAGAAAAACAAGGACCGGATGAGCGATTCGCTTTGGTGAAACTTTCTACGCTGTCAATACGCAGAGTTGTGGGGATTGTGGCGACGCGGGAATGTCAGTCACGCTGAAGAGATAAGGGTAACTTCGTTTTTTTTCATTTATTTTTTTTGAAAAGGAAGTTTGCATGAAAGAAGGACTTTCTATCAAGTTCAATCACAAAGCGCCGAAGGAAATCAAGACGGAAGCCGATATCAAAGTCGGCCAGAGAACAGAATCCGACGGCTCCAAGATCCATGTACGTGGCGGTAAAATCATCTCCCGCCAGCAGACCCACGGCGAGAAGCAAATCCTGAACGAGTACCGCAGGGCCGCGACGGAACTGACGGAAGCGACAGCCCGCAAGGGCCAGGCTGCGCGGGCGCATATGAAACCGGAAGCCGCGCCGACGCCGTAACGAAAAAGCGGCCCCGAAAGGGGCCGCTTCTTTTTCTCTTGAGGAGGGAATCTTCTCAGGCGACGAGGAGGTTGCCGTTGGTGACAAGCGCCGCTTCGTCGGTGAGTCCCGTCACGCCCGTCAGCGTGGCTATCTGCGTAAACCCAAAGCCCGTGCCAGCGCCGTCGCGGTCAACTTTCAGGAAACTGTCTGTACCGTTGTCGGTCATGTCCACAAAGTCTGTGAGGTTCATGGTCAGCGGATCATAGATGCCCGCCAGCAGGTCCCTGAGATCGAGGACATCTCCTTGTGCCGTGCTGAAGTCGGTGACTTTATCGACAGCGCCATAAGCCGTGGCAGCCTCGAAACCAAAGACATCCGCGCCAAGCCCGCCGGTCAGCGTATCTGCGCCGCCCTGCCCGTAGAGAACGTCGTTGCCGTCGCCGCCGTCTATCGTATCCTTGCCGCCACCGCCGAAGAACGTGTCAAGGCCGTCAAGCCCGTTCAGGACGTTCACGCCGCTGTTGCCGGTCAGGACGTTATCAAGCCCGTTGCCGTTGCCGTCGATCGCGGCGGAGCCCGTCAGGGTCAGGTTCTCGACGTTGTCGGACAGCGTGTGGGAGATGCTGGACTTGACGGTGTCGATGCCCTCGCCAAGATTCTCGATGACTGAGTCGCCAGCGTTATCGACGATGTAGGTGTCGTTGCCGAGTTTGCCCGTCATCGCATTGGCGGCGCTGTTGCCGGTGATCACGTTGTCGAGGTCGTTGCCGGTGCCGTCAAGCGCGGCTGTGCCGGTCAGGATCAGGTTCTCGACATTGTCAGACAGCGTATAGCTCACGCTGGCCTGTACGGTATCGGTGCCTTCAGCAAGGTTTTCGAGAAGGATGTCGCCTGCATCATCGACGATGTAGAGGTCGTTGCCAGCGCCGCCCGACATCGTATCCCCGCCCGTGCCGCCGTCGAGCGTGTCCGCGCCGCCATTGCCGCTGAGAACGTCGATGCCTGAACCGCCCAGAAGCTGGTCGGCGGCCCCTTGCCCGGTCAGGGTGTCATTCCCATCAAGGCCGGAGAGGATGTTCACGGCGCTGTTGCCGGTGATGGTGTTGTCGAGCGCGTTGCCCGTGCCGTTGATCGCGGCGCTGCCGGTCAGGGTCAGGTTTTCAAGGTTGTTGCCGAGAGTCCAGGTGATGCTGGACTTCACGGTGTCGGTTCCTGCATCGAGGTTTTCAGTCACCTCGTCGCCGCTGCTGTTCACAAAATACGTGTCGTTGCCAAGCCCGCCTGCCATCGTGTCGTTGCCGGCGAGGCCATCAAGGCTGTTGTCGCCGCTGTTGCCGGTGATCACGTTGTCGAGCTCGTTGCCGGTGCCCTTGATGCTGTTCGTGCCTGTCAGGACGAGGTTTTCGACGTTGGCGGCGAGCGTGTGGTTGACGCTCGACTGGACGGTGTCCGTTCCTTGATTAGCCTCTTCGAGGATGACATCGGTCGCGCTGCTGACGATATAGGTATCGCTGCCGGTGCCGCCCGCGAGCGTGTCAATGCCGCCGTTGCCGTTCAGGGTGTCCTGCCCGCCCATGCCGTAGAGGATGTCCGCGCCCCCGGAGCCCGTGATGTTGTTATTCCACGCGTTCCCCGTGATCGTGTTGGCAAGGCTGTTGCCGGAGCCGTCGATATCCGTCTCGCCGATCAGGACAAGATTTTCTATGCCGCCGGTCAGGGTGTAGCTGACAGAGGCATAAACGGTATCAATGCCGCCGGAATCAACGACCACATCGCCCGCGTCATCGACATAATAGGAGTCATCCCCAAGGCCGCCGACCATCTTGTCCGCGCCTGCGCCGCCGTCGAGGGTGTTGTTCCCCGCATTGCCGGTGAGGGTATTGACGGCGGCGTTGCCGGTGCCGTCGATATTGGCGGTGCCGGTCAGGGTGAGGTTTTCAAGGTTATCGCCGAGCACATAAGAAATGCCTGACTTGACGGTGTCAGTGCCCTCGCTGGCATTTTCTGTAACCACATCGCCCGCATCATCAATGAAGTAGGTATCATTGCCAAGCCCGCCGATGAGCACATCCGCGCCGGAGCCGCCATTCAGCGAGTTGTTGCCGCTGTTGCCGGTCAGGGTGTTGTTCAGGTCGTTGCCTGTGCCCTTGATATTGGCAGTTCCGGTGAGGGTCAGGTTTTCTACGTTCGCGGACAGCGTGTAGGTCGCGCTGGACAGCACGGTATCCGTGCCTTCGTCGGCGTTTTCGATCACAGAGTCATAGGCGGTATTCACGACATAGGTGTCATCGCCAAGTCCGCCCGACATCGTGTCCCAGTTACCCTTGCCGTCCAGCGTGTTGTCACCGCTGTTGCCGGTCAGCACGTTGGCGCGCGCGTTGCCGGTGCCGTTGAGGTTATCCGTGCCTGTCAGAATCAGCTGTTCCACGTTTGCAGCAAGCGTGTAGGAAATGCTTGACCGCACGATGTCTGTTCCCGCGCCTGTGCCCTCGATGACGAGGTCGCCGGCGTTATCCACAAAATAGGTATCGTTGCCGGTGCCGCCGACCATCATGTCAGCGCCAGCGCCGCCATCCAGCGTGTCGCTGCCTTCAAGGCCGTAGAGCGTTTGGTCGCCCGTGCCGCCGACGAGGGTATCGTCGCCCGAGGTGCCGGTGATTGTTCCGCTGCCGCCGTTGATCTGCTGCAGGATGTAGGAGATGTCATGCACGGTGCTGTCGGAGAATACGACCTGCTCAATCTGGCCTGAAGCGGAGGCAAAGAAGTCCGTCACCGTGATCACGCTGCCGCCCGCGCCGTAACTGATGAGAAGATCATCGCCGTTCTGGCTGTAGGCAACGCTCGCAGCCGCAACGGTCGAATCGAAGCGGATAGTATCGTTGCCCGCCGTCTCCGTAATCACATCCTGCCCGTCGCCCTCACTGAAGTCATAGATGTCGTCGCCAAACCCGCCGAAGAGGCCATCGTTTCCTGTCCCTCCGCCGAGCGTGTCGTTGCCATCGCCGCCGTCCAGTTCGTCGTCATCGGGGGTGCCATTAACAGCATCGTCGCCCGCCGTGCCGCCCGGAACTGGGGTGACGTTGGCGGCCAGTTGCTGGACGGTGTAGCGCGCCTGCTGAACCTGTCCGTACTGGTCGACATAAGTCCGGTGATCTTCCCACCAATCGAACAGGCTTTTGGCGTCAAATGTGACATTTTGCAGCGTGATGCGGGTGATGCCTTCGCCGCTGTCGATGGCCGATCTGATGAAGCCAACCCCGATGTCCCGGCTGCCTCCGCCTTGAATGTATGAAAGGGTTAACCCAACACCATCAAAATCAGGATAAAAGCTTGCGTAATACTCAGGCGCGCTGGAGTAGGCGTCGTATATCTCGACAGTCCCGCCCTGCGTGTCGGTGATGTAGTAATTGCCGTAGGAGAGATGGGAATTAGGGCTCCCGAACTCTTGCCCGAAGGCTGTCGTGAATTTGTAGACATCCCTGCCCGCGCCGCCGTCCAGCTCCACATATGAATCCGTATCAAAGAAATCCGCCAGGCCGGAGAAATAGTCGATCTTGCCCGTGCCGATGACTTTTTCTATATTTACGAGTGTGTCCTCGGGATCATTCTGTCCCGTCAGGCCCAGCTTCTGGACCGTCATCTCCGAAGATGACTGGTAGAAATAAATGCCGCTGGTCATGGCGTTGTAATCGACGGTATCGCCGTAATAAATCTCCCCGCCGCCGTCGATGACGTCGTTGCCAACATCGCCGACGAAAGTATCATCCCCGAGGCCGCCATCGAGCGTATCCGCGCCCGCGCCGCCGTCGAGCACGTTGTTCTCGTCATTGCCGGTGATGATGTCGTCGAACGCGCTGCCCGTTGCGTTGCGGATGTCGCTAAGGGTGTCGTTAGTCTGGTCGTAGGCGTGATGGGCGATGCCGGTCAGCAGGTTGATGTCCAGCTTGTTAAGAGCGTAGGAGTAATCAACCGTGTCAACGCCGCCGTTGCCGTCAATGGTATGCGCTATATGCTCGCCGTCGCCGATGCGGAAAATGTCGTCGTAGGTTGAACCTTTGAAGATTTCGACTTTGATGATGTTCGCCCCGTCCACAGGGACATCGTCGGGGTCTTCGCGGGTGATATCTATGTTCAGCAGAATGCTGGCGGCAGAATCGTGCGCATCGAGGGCGTCGATCCCGTCGCCGCCGTCAACCTTGTTCAAGAAGCTGCCGGTGTCGCCAGTGACAAAAATCTTGTCGTCGTGAGCCGTCAGTATAAACCTTTCAATGGACACCAGGGCATCCGGCTGGCCGTCCTGTACATACGCGCCGAGCGCGGAGCTCCATTTCTGCGCAAAGCTGAATGACCGGCTGCCAAGCGAAATGCCGATGCCGTTGTCGTCGCTGAAGTCAACGCCGCTGTAATCGACCGTGTCGATGCCGTCATCTGCAAATGGAATCAGCGTGCTTGCAATCCTGTTTTCGGGCAAGCCGCCCCAGATATAGCCACCGCCGTGATAAAGGTCGCCCTCTAGATGATCTTGGTTTCCAGTCGCAGCATCTACATGTGCGGATGCAGTAAAAGTGTCGTCACCCTTGCCGCCGTAGGCAAGATCGGTCCCGATACCGGGTGTAAGAACGTCATCCCCGCTGCCGTCTGCTGCGGACGGAACCCATTCGTTGCCCTGCGCGCGTTGGCTTACATAGGCGTCTGTTTCACCTGTGACATCGCCCCTGAAACCGATCCGAGCATCGAAAACGACCCCGTCTCCGAAGAGGAGATCAGCGCCCGCGCCGCCTTCCAGCGTGTTGTCCCAGGCGTTGCCCACGAGGTAATCGCCGCCTGACGTGCCCTTCGCGTTTTCAATGACGGTATGGAAGGCGATGCCGACGTTGTTATCAACCAGGCCGGTGCCACGCACACCTTCATAAGATGTGTTAAGCGCCTTGCCGATAGAACTGAATTCGCCCTGGCGCAAGTCGATCCTGACTTTGTCTGCGTAACCACTTGCATCCATCCAGTCGATACCGCCGCCGTCCCAGATGGTGTAGATGAAGCCATCAGCAACAGTTGCGCCAAAGCCCTGTCCCTCTTTGTAGGTCGTTGGGGTGTCAGCCCGAACCGTGTAGTTTCTGGTCTTGAAAATGTTTTGGAGAGCCAAAATATCGTACATCTGGAGGCCTGATGGGGCTACAAACCCCGATACGCCCTGTTGTGGATCGCCATTAACGTAAGTGATCATTCCCGGCAAGGTGAGAACAGCAGGCCCCTGGCCCGCAGCGTCAACCATGATGGTGTATTTTGTGTTGTTGATGGGCGAATTTGAGGCTGGATGCTTTAAGCCCAACGAGTGCCCCAGCTCGTGCAACACCGTATTGATCTGGATGGAGCCAATCGAGGTGCTTCCCCATCCAAGGGTTGGCTGTGTATTGAACCAGAGGTCACCGTGAGCCTTGTTGTTGCTGTCGTCAGCATCCAGATAGTTTGTGCTCCAAGCATAAGTTGGCGGCCAAGAGCCTTCTGAAGGATTGAAATTCTTTGTATACGCCAATACGTCTGGATGATCCGCTATACCGTTGCCGTCTATATCGACAGTGACCTGGCCAATGTTAATATCAGCGGTCGCGGCCGTGACGCCTGCGGTCACGAAGGTCAAATTGCTGACAACATCCTTGAAAAATACCGTATAGCCGTCGGAGGTCGAGTTCCCCAGAACGAGATTGACGATAGCTTTCTGGTTTGTCGTCGTCGCCTCGAACCTCCTGTATTCCATTGACTGGTTGATGGAGATGTCGGCTTCCACTCCCTGCCTAATGTCATAGCCAATGGATTGGGACAGCTCGGTCGCGGCACTTAGAAAATAATATTTGACCTCATGCTGACCTGCTTGATTGATCGTCAGCAGCGACGGAGGAGTGGTGATCTCATGCTCTTCCTGATAAGGCGTCTGAGGCGGCGCCAGGAAGTTGAACTGTGACGTGATGTCGCTGCTGATTTCTTGGGGCGTGGGCATGGGCTTTGATCTCCGCCTTGAGGTGACAGAAAGATAGAGGGTTATTTCATTGTTCTAGGGCCGTGTGGGCTGGAAGGCCACTTGTCCCACCCAAGGGAATTGGTAGGCTTGATGCTTGCAAAAAACTGCGCTAAGTGAGCTTGAAGTTCGTCGGCCCCCCGGTGTGGCAAAAGGATTATTGCGACGCTCTTATTCGGAACCAGCGGCATCGCATCGTGTCCAGAGAGGCCGGGACGGTAAAACTGGAAGCGAGCTAGGCCGATATGACCAACATTAATGTCTTCAGGTCTTTTAAGCGGGAACATCCCGTAATTAAGCGAAATAACGATGGTGAGATTGGCGGGGTCATAGGCTTCCTGGCGCAAGGCCTTGAGAGCGGCATATTTTTCGCCGTTACTGCGCATCAACGGCGGGGCGACGACGATAGGTTTGTCTCTACCCCAGAACGTGGTCAAGCACCGGGTAAAATTGTTGCGGACTTGTTCGACGAGTGCCTTGTTGAAGTTTTCGTATTTCAGGATCTCGGAATAACCCGGACGTTTCTCATCGTCAGGGTGAGTAAAGTCCATGTAGTAGATAACGAGTTTCTTGAAATCATAGAACATCGCGCCCGGTTCCTCGGGATTGTCGCATGGCACTGGAGGCCTGGGCGACGATGTTTGTTTAGCGGTGTCCGCCAGCAGCAGAGCTGAGGGCGCAACGATGAGCACCGCGAGAAAAAGGGCCGTGAGAAAAAGTGCGGTGTAATGTGAACGGATGAATACCACTGGTTCCCCCTCGAAGTTGACCCGGCTCATCGTAGATGCTTGGTGCGCTGCGTCAAGACGAAAACGATGTCGCCGAAGGTCCATTCTGTCCGAAGCCCCGCCGTCCCCATACCCGCAGAATTCTGTGTATTGACGCGGTCTATCAGATTGTCTAGGCGATGTTTTCCTGAATCGGCAGGTGATGCCGTCAAGCCTTCATCAGAGCGTCAGGCCCTTGGGTTTGCGCGCCCTGGCATTGTAGACGGGCGCGATGTGCAGCGGCTCTTGCACCGGTTGGGACTCGACCTTGGGCGGGTCAAGCTTCAGCTCGTCGGGCACGAAGAACGACAGGAACTTCGTCATGATCGGGACGCGCCTGACGATGCGCTGCAGGCCGCTATGCCGCGCAATAAAGCGCGATGCGGGGCGGGCGATGAAGAGCCCCGCATGGGTGGCTACCTTTTGAAGGAACCGGCTCGTCTTTGGTAGCAGGAAGAACGAGCTGGTTATCGTACACGTCCGGGCGGCTCGGGACCGTCCCTGCGTTGTTGTCGTTCCTGCTGTAGCTTCAGGTCTTCGAGTATCCGCTGCGAGTCGCGGTATTCGCGGATGTAACGCTCCTTCTCTTCCGCGTTTTTGGTGCCCACGTCGCGGAGCTGCTGCCCCTGACGCTCCTTCGTGTTGTCGAGTTCAAGCTGTTTCGTCTGCTGAAGTAGGGCGAGATAATCTTTCTTTTCCTGCTCGTGTCTTCGCACAAGCTGGAGCGTTTCCTTCCGGCGCGCCTGCGCCTGCTCGGCCGCCAGCGTGGGGTTCAGGCGAAGCTTGACGGCATCGATGAAGCCCTGAATGCCGGTGCGCTGTTCCGCGTGCCGCTCCTTGAGGGCTTGGCGCTGCTCGGTCTGGATCGCCTCGAACCGCGTGAGCTTGTCCTTCAGCTCGCGGTCGAGGTCAAATTCCTTCTGGCGCAATTCGTGGGCGTGGAGGTCGCGGTATTTCCGGGCCTCCTCGGCCTGGCGCTCGGCGATGGCCTTTTCGAGGGCCACGAGCTTCGGGTCCTGGGGCGCTGCCGGTTTTGCTTCAGGGGGAGCTTGAGCGGGCACAAACTTCGATGCTTCGACACCTTGTTTCGGGGTTTCGGCAGTCGGGGCAGGAACTGCGGGCGCGGGAACGCCCGCGCTTTTCTGCTCGCTCGCGGCCTTTTGCAGGGCCTTGGCTTCCTCGACCGAGGGCAGCGTTTTCGGGTCTATGCCATCCATGAAGGCCTTGAATTCTTTGCCCTTTAAGTCTGTCACCTGCTTTGACAGGCTGTAAACTTCGCCCGCGCCGTCCACGATCACGAAGCCGCGCCTGTCGCCCCGCGCCAGAATGTACCCTGCATCCTCAAGGGCGCTCTTGAACGAAGGGGCGTTATCCGACGCGGCGCGCAGGGCGGTGACCTGTTCCTTGCGCTCATCGACGGTCAGCTCCGTGCGGGCGGCCTGCTGGTGGTCGGCCTGCGTGGCTTCGGCGCGCGGGAATTCGGGCTGCTTCCCCCGGTCCCGTTTCGCGTGCTTGCCTGGGACATGCGCGTGGCCGAATTCCAGTTCCATCCGGAGGGACGCCATCTCGTGCTTCCGGTAGTTGTCGCTGGTGTCCCACATGGTCATGGTGTCGGCGTCGGTGCGCTGAAAAACGACGTGGGCATGCGGATGTTCCCCGCCCTCGTGGACGACGATGGCGCGCGGGTGATCTTTCATCCCCAGATCCTCGGCGAGGATTTCTGCGGCGCGGCGGTATTGTTGGGGGGTCATGGCGTAACCGTCGGCGGGGGCGATCTGGGCGTGGTACAGGGTCTTTTCTCCGCGCGTCGCCTGGCCGATCGCATGCCATTGGATGAAAGCCTTCTGCAGGTCCTCGCCCCCGTCGAAAAGCTCGATCAGGGACGGACGCTCCCCGTCGTCCACCCGCAACAGGTAGGCGGCGAGCTGGGCCGGCCCGGAACGTGCCTTGCCCTTGACGATCATTTCTTCTTGGCCCCGCGCCAGGTTTTGCCGGGGACGATCTCATGCCCGAACTCCAAGGCGAGCTGGGCGCTCGCCTGTTCATGGGCTCTGTAGTTGAAGCTGTCAGAACGGAGCATCATGGTGTCGATATCGGTCCGCGACCAGACGACGTGCAGGCGCTGGCGGCCCTCCGTGCTGCGCAGAACCAGGGCGCGCCACTGGCCCTGAAGCCCAAGTTTTTCTTCGAGGACATCGGCTGCCCGCTTCCACTGCTGGGGCGTCATGGCGTAGCGGCTGTCGGGGTTGATATGGGCGTGATAGAGGCCGAGCTTCCCGAGGGTGCCTTCAGAAATCGACTGCCAGTCGATGAAGGCTTTCAGGAGATCGTCGTCCCCATATTGAAGCTCCAGGACCTGGGAGGATTCACCCGGAGCCGCCTCCAGCAGGAGCAGGGCAAGCTGTTTTGGTGATGCGCGGGAACCACCCTTGATGATCATGGGGTCACCCTGCCGGTGAAGGCTTGGGGGCAGGCTTCATGCCCAGCAGTGCCAGCAGGGCGTCCCGGATCTCGCCCCACTCGCCGAGCGCCTGCCGGAAGTCCTGCTCCAGCCCGCGCTCCCCGAGGGCGTGCAGCTCGTAGGCGGTCTGGTTCATGTTGCTGCCGTACTTGCCATGAAGGGCGAGGACCTTGCGGACCTGTTCGGCGTCCACGGGGAGGCGGCGGAGGGAGCGTTCGCCCGTTTCATCCAGCATCTTGAGGCGGCTGAAGGCGGCTTTACTGAGCCCCGCGGCGGCGGCCCTGGCGGCAACCTGGTTGAACTCTTCCTTGGTCAGGGGCGTCTTGACCTGCTCCGACCGCTGCCGCTTCTGGCTCTTTTTCCGTTGCGCCTTCTCCGTCATGGTGCCTCCGTTCGTTGTTGTTCATCGATTTGCAGGGGGACCCTGCGAGTGGGTGTCGGGGGCGCGATAGCCCCTGACGAGTGGTTTCCAAAGGGCGCGACAGCCCTTGGTAGGTTCCGAGGGCAAAGCCCTGGGCCTGGGTAATCCAAAAGGGGCACGGAGGCCCCTTGGTGGGTCCAAGGGCAAAGCCCTGGGTGGGTTCCAAGGGCAAAGCCCTTGAGTCAGGTGCAGGCGGAACGTCCTGCTGGTGGTCGCAGGGGCAAAGCCCCCGAACGGGTCCACGGGGTGTTAACCCCTGGTCTGGATGGGATGCAACGGGAAGGGCGAAGCAGCCTTCCCTTGCCAAGCCAGCACCCTTTGGGTGCTGTGACGTGGGACACGTCAATGGCTTGCGAGTATTCCCAAGCGGACACATACCAGTGTACCACAGGGGCGTGATTCGGGAAAAGGCTTCTCAACGAAGCATACGCCCGCTGCGGTTAGTTTTCCGTTAATGCTGGGAAACGCCAAGAATGGTCGGACGGAAAGGCACGGTCTTGAGGGCGGCTTCAAGCTCCTCCAGCCGCGCCCCTTCAGCACTTGCGATGTGAGCCCGGAGAAGCCCGAGCATTTCGTCCATGTGGTTCGGGGGGCAGCCGAAGCGTTCCCACTGCGAGATGTCGGCTTCGGTGATGCCGTAGCGCCTGTACATCGAGAGCGCGGCCTTCTTCCAGCCGGGGCCGAAGAGGACGGTGAACACCGCCCTTGTCGCCTCGACCGGCATCCGGTGCTGCTGCTGGTATTCCTCGTCGGTGATGATCCAGGTCCGCTCTGCCATCGCGCCCTCTCTTCTTCAAGCTTGGGCGGGGAACCGTTTAAGATTTATTAACGCTGCTCTTGATGTACGGGTTCGGGTCGTAGGTCAGGGGCGGCTTCCAGAACATGCGCGGATGGTTTTCGCGGAAGGCGGGGAAGTATTCGGCCAGGTTCCAGTAATCGACCGGGTGAACATACTGGGGCTTCACGAGGGGGTTCAGCACAATCGCCACATCCCGCCCGAGGTTCAGGATTTCATCGGGGTTGAGAAGATTGCGCCCCGTCTCGCCCTCGGTCGTACTTTCGCCCTCCGTCTGTCCGGTGGGGCTGAGGCCTGTCGATTTCGAGTGCCCGACGGTGCCCACGGTTTTCTTGCCCAGGCTCTCGGACAGGTATTTGGCGCTTTCAAGGTCGTTCACATTACAAAACCACTTGAAGGAGCAGTTCGACAGGATGGTTCCCGCCTCCTCCTTGTAGTGGGCTTTGAGCTGGTCGAGCCCCTGCACGATCAGCGTGTAATCGACGCCATAGCCCGCCATGGTCGCGATGTCGGTCAGGAAGTTCGGCATGTACCCAAGGGCCGGGAATTCATCAATCAGGAACATGCAGCGCTGGGCAGTCTGTCGGTAAGCGTCTGGTCACGCTTTCAATTACCCACAAGTTTCGCCCCCATATTGAAACCCCAAGCAATATCAGTCAAGCGAGACAAGCCCCGCCACATGACAATGTTTCCCGGCGGCGGGTCGCTGGAACGCGCCAGATAGCCGCCCAGCCGCGCGATTT
>DATMXS010000437.1:0-11853 GCA_035561355.1 Bryobacteraceae bacterium
AGGTGCGGCCGCGTCCGCGGCGCCTGCCATAAGTGCATCCCGAATGAACATTCGAAAGGCGTTAAGCGAGCAGTCCAATAGATGACGGCGAAGCCGTTCATCGCGGAATCAGCCGGAGGGCGCCGCGGTGTGAGCGTCAGATACAAAGACGGCGAATGGATCGCAGCTACTTGACGGATCCTTGCTCGTCGCCCAGCACCTCGTCGAGCAGCAGGCCGAACTCCTGGCTCTTGGCGTCCACACGCTCTTTGAGGGCAGCAAGGTCCCGCTCGAGCGAGCGCTGCCGATCAGCCATGTGAAGGCAGGCGAGCACCGCTACGCGTAGCGAATCGGCGTTTCCCGCGCGTGCGGCTATGGCACTCATGAGCTGATCGACGCTGTCGGCAAGTTCCACCACCTCTCGCTCATCGCTCGACACACGAAGAGTGTAGGCCTGGTGAAGGATCGTTACCTGGACGGTCTGCTTCTCGCCCACGCGAGCCTCGCCGGGCTAAACCGCGCTGAGCGAATCGATCTGGGAGAGCAGTTTCTCCACGCGGTTGCGGACCTGCTGGCGCTCCGCTTTGAGCGATTCAAGCTCACGCTTGAGTTCGTCGATCTGGTCCTGGGACGAGGTGTTCCCTTCGAGAGCCGCATCGCGCTCGGCTATGAGCGCTTCCTTTTCGTGGCGCAGGCGCGCTACGAGTTCGATTGCGCGGTGGATCCTCTCTTCAAGCGCGGAGAGGCTGTCTGTGTCCTGGTCTTGCAGCAATTCCATCTGCTCCAGATTACCTCAGGAATAGAAACGGCGCGCCACAATTCAGCGGCGCGCCGTCGAAAACGGTGAGGGCTACTAAGCGAGCGCGGCCTTGGCCTTCTCGACGAGCGCGCGGAAGCCCGCTTCGTCCTTCGCCGCGATGTCGGCCAGCACTTTCCGATTCAGGTCGATACCGGCCTTTTTCAGGCCTGAAATGAACTTGCTGTAGGAAATTCCCACCATGCGGCAGCCCGCGTTGATGCGAACGATCCATAGCGACCTGAAATCGCGCTTTCGCTGCTTGCGCCCGATATAGGCGTATACACCCGCCTTCTCAACCGCTTCCTGGGCGGAACGCGTCAGCTTGCTCTTTGTTAAGAAATAACCGGACGCGGCTTTGAGCGTCTTTGTCCGATTCGCTCTGCGCTTTGTCCCTCGTTTAACTCTCGGCACGTTTAGCCTCCTTGGGGATGGTGGACCCTCTGGGTCCGTCGGGGCGGAACGGGTACGTGCCTCGCACTCCGGCCGCCTGTGTGGATGTGGTTAGGGCAGAAACTGGTCGTACTTCTTAGCGTCGCCGCGCTCCATGATAGCGTCCTGGCCCAGCTTCCGCTTCCGCTTTCTCGATTTCGAGGTCAAAATGTGGCGCGAAAACGCGTGACGGCGGACGATCTTGCCCGTTCCCGTCCTCTTAAAGCGCTTGGCCGCGCCCCTGTGGGTCTTTAACTTCGGCATTGGTTGTTCCTGGGTTTTCGAGCAGGGTAATACCGCCCGTGATTCTCGGAAAACGTTATTAGTATAGCAGTTCGCCCAAACGAGATCCGCCGGAGTTGGCCCGTCCGGCCGGTGCTGTGCCGAGCGTCCTCTTGTCGATCGCTACGGCTTCAGCACCCTGTCGAAGAATTCCACCATGGTCTCCATGTAGTGGCGCCGGCCGGGACCGGAGAGGCCGTGGCTTTTCGGCTGGTAAAGCATCATCTCGAACTTCTTATTGGCATTTTGCAGTGCGAACGCCATTTGGATGGAGTTCTGGATGAGCACGTTGTCGTCCTGCAGGTTGTGGATGAGGAGCAGTTTGCTCTTCAGGTTCGCGGCGGCATTCACGGGCGCGCTCTTGCGATATCCCTCGACGTTCTCTGAGGGCAGGCCCATATAACGCTCAGTATAGATGGTGTCGTAATTGCGCCAGTGCGTCACGGGCGCGCCCGCGCAGCCGGCAGCGAATGTGTCTGGGGCATTGAGGAGCGAGTACAGCGTCATGAAGCCCCCGTAGCTCCAGCCGAAGATGCCGACGCGCGCTGGATCCGCAATGCCCATGTCGATCAGCTTCTTGATACCCGCCTTCTGGTCCTCGAGTTCCACTGCACCGAGATTGCGGTACACGGCCGTTTCGAAGTTGTGCCCGCGGAAGAAAGTCCCGCGGTTGTCGAGTTCCCAAGTGATATATCCCTTATGTGCGAGGGCCTGGTCCAGGGCGATCTTGCCCGACCACTCATTGCGAACCGACTGTGCGTGCGGGCCGCCATAGACGGCCACGATCACGGGATACTTCTTGCCCGGCTGAAAATTAGCGGGCTTGAGCAGGCGGCCGTAGAGCGTGGCGCCGTCGGACGCCTTCACTTCGACGATCTCCGAAGGCAGGATCTCGTATTGCTCGGCAGCCTTCGTGTCCGGCTTGCGCCACTCGACGTACTCGGAGCCATCGCCCTTGTGGACAGTCGTGCGCGGCGCGACGGTGTGGCTCGAGTACGAATCGAAGTAATGGCCGCAGTTCGGCGCCATGTTGATAGAGTGGCTGCCGGCGCCTTCCGAGATGCGCTTCGGCTCGCCACCACTCAGGCTCACGCGGAACAACTGGCGGTCGAGCGGGGCGGTCTGGTTCGAGACGTAATAAAGGTTGCCGGCAGGTTCGTCAACGCACGCGATGTCGCTAACCTCCCAATCGCCGCGCGTGATCTGGGCGATCAGCTTGCCGTCCGATGCGTAGCGGTACAGGTGGTTGAAGCCGTCGCGCTCACTGTTCCAGATAAACTCTTTGCCGCCATTGATGAAGCGGAGGTCCTCGCGGAGGTTGATCCAGTGCGGGTCGGCTTCGCGGACAACAGCTCGCGAGTCACCGGATTCCGGTGTAGCGAACAGGATGTCGAGCTTGTTCTGGATGCGGTTCATCCGCACAGCCGCGACGGTCTGCGAATCGGGCGACCAATGGACACGGGCGAGCAGGGTGTCACGTGTCTGCCCGAAATCGAGCCACTTTGTGCGGCCGCCCGCCGCGGGGATGACCCCTACGCGAACATCGGCGTTCGGGTCGCCCGCTTGAGGATAGCGCTCCGGTTCGTAAACGGCCTTTTCCGGCGATAAGTCGATCTGGGGATAAAGCGGCTCCCGGCTCACGTCGAACTGCATGTATGCGATCGATTTCGAATCCGGCGACCACCAGTGCGCCGTCCCCAGCGCCAATTCCTCTGGATACACCCAGTCGGTTTCGCCGTTCAGCAAAGTCGGCGAGCCGTCGCTCGTGAGGCGGATTTCCTTTCGCGTGGCGAGATCGAGTACATGGAGATCGTGCTCGCGTCTAAAAGAGATTTTGCGGCCGTCCGGTGAGAGCTTGGGGTCGCGCTCCGCGATGGCGGTTTCGGTGAGTTGCTGCCAGCCTCCCGCGCCGATGCGGAACAGGAACAGATCGCCGCCCGCGGCGATGAGCAGTTCCTGGCCGGAGGGGAACCATTGAATCTTCTCCTCGCGGACACCGCGGTTTTCCCAGTCGAAGGGTGCGGGCGCAGCGGGCGGAGCTTTGGCGGCGCTGGAAAACTGCGCCATGGAGACGAGTTCCTTGCGGCTCTTCGCAGCCACGTCGTACAGAAACAGCTTGCCGCTCTGCTGGAACACGAACTTGCTGCCGTCTGGGGCCCACGTGGGCGAGCCCGGGATGTCCGTCATTGACATGCGCTGGTTGAGGACGACGTCCAGCGTTACGGGCTTCTTCTTGCCGGCGGCCGCCAGCGGCAGAACTGCCGCAAGGCAGAGCGCAAAAAAACGTCTCATAGTCTGAAATTGTACTCAGGGGCGGCGCCCTGCCGCACAGAAAGGATTGCGGGGTGGCGCGGCTGCCTACTGCTCACATTCAACCGGACCCTCTGATGCCAGCACCTTTTGTACACATTCCAGCAAGGTCGGAGGCACAAACGGCTTCCGGAGGAAGGCATCGGGCCGGTTCTCTCGACGGATGACGCTGGCCGTATATCCCGACATGACAATTACTTTCATGTCCGGTCGTCTCTTTCGGATTGCCTCAGCCAGATCCCAGCCGTTCATGCGAGGCATCTGCACATCGGTCAGGAGTAGGTGTATCGGGTCGGTAAACGTCTCGCTAATCTCCAGCGCCTCCGCCCCGTCCTTCGCGCTCAAGACAGCATAAGACTCCTTCGTGAGCATCGTCCGAACGAGGTTGCGGACGACTGGATCATCTTCGGCAACCAGGATTACGGTGTCCTGCGGCGCAAGCACCCCCATGCCCACACTGTAACAAAGGGTTCTCCAGCGCTCGAAAAACGTCCTCGCGCCCACGTACAATGAGAGTCAAAAGGGGCTGGATCAATGTACCCACTCAAAAAGGGCCGCACCGCGTCGCAAGCCCATGTCGGGCTCCCGGAAGGCACTTACGAAGAGGAGCACGGGCGAAAGGGTTTCTTCGGCAAGAGCGCGCACCTGTATCACACGCATCCGCCGACCGGGTGGATTCGCTTTGAAGGCAAGCTCCGACCGCACTGCTTCGACCTGAACAAGGTGGAACCGACGGACCTCACCGATCCCTGCGGCGCGCCGTCCGCTTTCCTCGGCAATGACGACCTGAAGTTATCCGTGTCCCGGCGCTCCGAGCCGATGCCGTTCTACTATCGAAACGCCGACGGGGACGAACTCTACTTTGTCCACCGCGGCGAGGGCACGATCGAAACCGACTTCGGTCCGTTCGAGTTCGAGCGGGGCGATTACATCGTGCTGCCACGAGCCGTCACTTACCGCGTAGTGCCCCGCACAAAGGACAACTTCTTTCTGATCGTCGAATCCAAGGCCGAGTTCGAGCAGCCTGAGCGCGGTTTGATCGGCCAGCACGCGCTCTATGATCCCGGCGTCGTCCAGACGCCTGAGCCCGCTCCCAAGCTAGAGGACAACCGCGAGTGGGAGGTTCGGATCAAGGTGGACGGCGAGTTATCGAGTGTGTTCTATCCCTGGAATCCGATCGACGTTGTCGGGTGGAAAGGCGATCTGACGGCGTGGAAGATCAACTTGCGGGACATCCGGCCTGTCGTCAGCCCGCGCGTGCACCTGCCGCCGAGCGCGCATACCACCTTCGTCACGAAAGGCGCGGTGGTGTGTTCCTTCCTGCCGCGACCGCTTGAGGAAGAACCGGACGCCCTCAGGGTGCCGTTCTTCCACCGCAACACGGACTACGACGAGTTCATCTTCTATCACGACGGAGACTTCTTCAGCAAAGAAAACATCAAGCCGGCTATGGCGACCCTGCACCCGCGCGGCATTCACCACGGTCCGCACCCGAAGGCGCTGGCGGGTCAGGCCAAGAAGACTCGAACTGATGAGAGCGCCGTGATGCTCGACGGCCTGAACCCGATCCACGTGCTGCCGGCGGGAGAAGCGGTGGAGTGGAAAGAATACTGGGCGAGTTGGATGGAGAAAAAGTGACGATCGACCCCCAGGATCACGCGGCGCAGAACATCTACAAGTTGCTGGTCGGGGCGGTGGTGCCGCGTCCGATCGCGTTCGTCTCGAGCATGGATGCCGCGGGCGTGTGCAATCTCGCCCCGTTCAGCTTCTTCACGGTGATCAGCGCGAACCCGCCCGTTGTTTGTTTCTCTCCGATGGTGCGGTCGAGTGATGGCGCGCACAAAGATACGCTTCACAATATCGAGGCTACGCGCGAGTTCGTGGTCAACATCGTCTCGGAGTGCTTCGCGGAGCAGATGAACCTGACATCCGCCGAGTTCCCTCCCGAGGTGGACGAGTTCGCCGTCTCGCGCCTGACGCCGGAGCCGAGCGATTTGGTTCGCCCCCCACGCGTCAAGGAATCGAAAGTTCAGATGGAATGCCGGCTCATTCAGGTGGTCCATGTGAGTACAAAGCCGCTCGGCGGAAGCCTCGTCATTGGTGAAGTGCTGCGCTTCCACGTCGCGGAGGACATCTTCGAGAACTTCCGGATCGATCCGGACAAATTGCGCGCCATCGGCCGCATGGCGGGATCGACGTATACGCGCACGACCGACCGCTTCGAGTTGGTGCGGCCCGTCGCAACCGAAATCGTCCGGTAGCAGCCTACAGGGGTGCACTGTGATCGTCTGGGAACCGCCGGCCGGGTGGACGGAGCGCACCAACGTGTGGCGTTTCATGCAGCGGTTGGGCTTTGCCGATCGCGAGGAGTTCCTGCGCTTCTCGCGTGATGAAGTGGAACGGTTCTGGGACGAGTGCGTGCGCGAGTGCGGCATTGAATGGTTCACTCCGTACACGCAAGTGATGGACGCCTCGCGCGGTCCCGAGTGGGCGGAATGGTTTGTCAGCGGGAAACTGAACATCGCCGCGAACTGCCTGGATCGCCACGAGGGAACCGCGATGATCGCCGAGAGCGAGGACGGCTCGACGCGGACGGTAAGCTTCGCCGAACTTCGGGAGGACGTGGGAAGGCTCGCGAACGCGATGCGCGGTTTTGGACTTGCCCAGGGCGACCGCGTTGCGCTGGCGATGCCTATGACGCCCGAGGTGGTCACAATCCTCTACGCGTGCTTCAAACTGGGGCTAATCGTGGTGCCGATCTTCGCCGGCTTCGGTGCGGGCGCTATCGCGACGCGGCTTCAGGACTCCGGCGCACGGATCGTGTTCACGGCGGACGCGCTGGAACGGCGCGGCAAGCGCGTGCCGCTCCTCGAGAAGGTCGAGCAGGCTGCCGCGGGAACGGCGGTCGGGCGAATCGTCGTGCTGCATTACCGTGGGGATGGCGCAGGCAAGCACGCTGACTGGCACGCTACGCTCGCGGCGCAATCGCCCGATTGCCCCACGCTGCAACTCGATTCCGAAACTCCTGCGCTGATCCTCTACACATCAGGCACGACGGGAAAGCCGAAGGGCGCGGTCCACACTCACGCAGGCGCGCTTGCGCAGATGGCGAAGGAGATCCTGCTCGCGTTCGATCACAAGCCGGATGATCGCTTCTTCTGGCTCTCCGACATCGGCTGGATGATGGGCCCGTGGACCATCATCGGCAATCACAATTTCGGTGGCACGATCTTCCTTTACGACGGCGCGCCGGACTACCCTGCGCCCGACCGGCTCTGGGCGATGATCGAGCGGCACCGCATCACCACGCTCGGCATCTCGCCGACCGCCATTCGCCTCCTGATGCGCTACGGCGAGGAAGCGCCGCGTAGACACGATCTCGGCTCTTTGCACCTGCTCGGTTCGACGGGTGAGCCCTGGGATGAGACGTCCTATCTGTGGTTCTTCGAGCACGTGGGGCGGCGGCGCTGTCCGATCATCAACATCTCCGGCGGAACCGAAATCGTGGGCTGTTTCCTGTTTCCATTGCCGATCCAGCCGTTGAAACCGTGTACGCTCGGAGCGCCGGCGCCAGGGATGGCGGTAGACATCTTCGACGACCACGGCAAGCCCGTGCGCGGCCGCACCGGGCACTTGGTCTGCACCAAGCCCGCGCCGTCCATGACGCGCGGCATTTGGGGCGATCCGAAGCGATACACCGAGTCTTACTGGGCGCGCTTCCCGGGAGTCTGGTACCACGGCGATTGGGCCAGCGTGGACGAGGACGGCTTCTGGTTCCTGCACGGCCGCGCCGATGAATCGATGAACGTGGCCGGGAGGAAGGTCGGTCCGGCGGAAGTGGAGCAGGCTCTGATTGAGCACCCAGCTGTGTCGGAAGCGGCGGTGATCGGTGTTCCGGATGAACTGACAGGCGAAGCCATCGTAGCCTTCGTCGTGCCGCGGCCGGGTGTGCACGCCACGCCGGAACAGCTTGCGGCGCATCTAGTGAACGTGCTGGGCCCGACGTTCCGCCCGCGCGATGTGTGCATTGTCCCCGCGCTACCGAAGACGCAGAGCGGGAAGATCGTGCGGCGGCTGATCCGGAAACAATACTTGGGCGAGGCGCTTGGCGATACCTCCACTGTGGAGAACCCCGCAGCGCTCGAAGGGCTTACGACGTGACGCCCGCGACTCGCCGCCAGGTGCAGCGAGTCACAGGCGCAAACGCTTACTCCATCAACTCGGGAGTCTCCACGGGCGGCAGGGCCGATGCAGGATACTCGCGGCGCATACGGCGCGAGTACATGATCGCGCCCATCTGGTACAGCGGGCGCGGCACCCACTTGAGCAGCGCCGTGAGCACTTTGTAGCGTCCGCCCGGCACCACCATCAGCTTGCCTTTCGACAGCCCCGCGAACGAAGCTTCCACCACCTGCTCGGCGGTCGTCCACCAGCCCGAAGGAATCGTGGAGCGATCCACCCCGAGCACGTCGTGAAACTCCGAGTAAGTGAAACCCGGACACAGCGACTGAACCTGCACGGGAGAGCCCGCGCTGCGCAATTCCAGGTGCAATCCGACTGTGAAATTGTGGATCCAGCCCTTCGAGGAGCCGTAGCAGGCGTTGCCCGGCGCGGGCGCGAACCCGGCCACGGACGCCACGTTCACGATCGCCCCGAGTTTCCTCGGGACCATTATCTTCAATGCAGCATGCGACAGCCGCATCGTCGCGAGTACGTGCAGCCGCAGCATCGCGTCCTGTCCCGCGACGTCCGTATCCCAGAATCGGCCGAGCGTTGCGAACCCCGCGTTGTTGATCAGGAATTCGAGGTTCGGCGTGGCTGCGATGCGCTCTTCGACCAGCCGCACGCCCTCGTCCGTGGCGAGGTCGGCCACGATCACCTCGGGCTCGACGCTGTACGTCATCCGGAGGTCACGCGCCAGCTCATCGAGACGGCGCTTGCGGCGTGCAACCAGAATCACGTCGTATCCGATGGCGGCCAAGGTGCGGGCAAAGACGGCGCCGATCCCGCTGGAGGCCCCGGTAACGAGGGCGACCGCCCGTTCGGAACCTGTCATTTGCCGAGCGCCTCCAGGTAGCCCGCCACGGCTTCGATACCGCGGTAGAAATTCGGCAGGTGGAACTTCTCGTTGGGCGCGTGCAGGTTGTCATCCGGCAGGCCGAAGCCCATCAGCACGCTCGGAATGCCGAGGCTGCGCTCGAACGAGCCGACGATCGGGATCGACCCCCCCGAACGGATGTAGACAGTCGGCGTGCCGAAGAACTTCTCGAGTGCGGCCGCCGCAGCCTTCACAAACGGGTTGTCGGGATCAACGAGCGAGGGCTCGGCGCCGTGGATCAGCTTCACCTCGGCCTTCACGCCCTTTGGGCACGCCTTCTCGACGGCCGCCTTGTACTGTTCGAACGCCTGCTGGGGCTTCTGGTTGGCAACCAGCCTCATGCTGACCTTCGCCACGGCGCGGGCCGGGATCACGGTCTTCGCGCCTTCGCCGATGAAGCCGCCGCGAATGCCGTGAACTTCGAGGGTCGGACGCGCCCACGTCTTCTCGAACGTACTTTTGCCGGGTTCACCGGTGAGGGCGATCGAGCCGATCTCCTTCTCACGGTATTCCGTCTCGTTGAAGGGCAGGCGGGACCACGCCTCTAATTCCTTCTCGCTCGGCGCCTCGACAGCGTCGTAGAAGCCGGGGATCAGGATGCGGCCTTCGCGATCCTTGAGCGCGGTGAGGATCTCGGCGATCGCCATGATCGGGTTCGGGGCGACGCCGCCGTAGATGCCGGAGTGCAGGTCATGATCGGCGCCTTCGACCATCAGTTCGGTGTAGACCATGCCGCGCAGGCCCGTGCAGATGGTGGGCAACTCGGGCGCGAACATCTCCGTGTCGCAGACCACAGCAACGTCGGACTTCAGCTTGGGCGGTTTCGAAGCGACGTACTTCTCGATGTGCTCGCCGCCGACCTCTTCCTCGCCTTCCAGCAGAACCTTCACGTTGACGGGGAGCTTACCGGTGGTCTTCAGGAGGCCTTCGACGGCCTTGATCAGAATGAGCGTTTGGCCCTTGTCATCGCACGCGCCACGCGCGTAGATATTGTCGTTGCGTACTTCGGGTTCAAACGGCGGCGATTTCCACTCGTCGAGCGGTTCCGCAGGCTGCACGTCATAGTGGCCGTAGAGCAGCACTGTGGGCTTGCCGGGGGCCTTCAGCCATTCCGCATACACCAGCGGATTGCTGCCGTCAGCCTCGATGAGCCCGACGCTATCCAGGCCGGCGTCACGCAGCTTGTCGACGGCGAACTCGGCCGCGCGCCGGATATCCGGCTTGTGCTCCGGCAACGTGCTGATGCTCGGAATGCGCAACCATTCCTTCAACTCCTCAAGGTACCGCTCGCGATTTTGTTCGAAGTAGTTCATGAGTGTCCCCTGCTTCTCCTCAAGGCGTCCGGCCGTCTCTTCCGGCTCCGGCCGTTTGCGGGCGGGCGTCAGCCGCGGTCATCTGCCAGTTTGTGATCCAGGATCCAGAAGCTCGTTGAGCCTGGGCTCGGGAAGGCCGCTCTGCTCGCGCGCAACGTCGCGCACGGTGCGTTTGGTCGCATACGCTTCCTTCGCCAAGGCCGCCGCCTTATCATAGCCAATTTCGCGCGCCAGCACGGTCACCATGGCGAGCGATTGTTCGACAAAACTCGCGGCGCGCTCGCGGTCCGCTTCGAGCCCCGAGACGAGCTTTTGTTCGAAGTTCTTCGTGGCTGCCGCGAGCAGCTCAATCGATTCCAGAAGGTCGTGCGCGATCACGGGCATCATGACGTTCAGTTCAAACGTGCCGCCCCACGCGCATGACCATGCGATTGCAGCATCGTGCCCCACCACCTGCGCGCACACCATCAGCACGCTTTCCGCGATTACCGGGTTCACTTTGCCTGGCATGATGCTGGAGCCGGGTTGCACAGCTGGAATCTTCAGTTCGCCGATACCGCAGCGCGGGCCGGAGCCGAGCCAGCGTATGTCGTTAGCGATCTTCGTGAGGGCGATCGCGTACGTCTTGAGCGCGCCCGAGAGAAATGCAACAGCGTCCTTGGCGGCCTGCGCTTCGAAGTGATTCTCCGCCTCCCGGAATGGCACGTGCGTACGTGCGACGAGGCGGGCGATCACGCCGGCGGCGAACTCCTCAGGCGCGTTCAGCCCGGTCCCGACGGCGGTGCCACCCAGGGGCAGTTCGTAAATCCACTCGAGCGCTGCGTCAATGCGTTCGGATGATGCCTCCACCTGGCGGGCGTACCCCGAGAACTCCTGGCCGAGGCGGATGGGCACCGCATCCTGAAGGTGAGTCCGGCCGATCTTGATGACGTCGTCGAACGCGGCCGATTTGTGGAGCAGGGCAGTGCGGAGTGCCGCCATGGCTGGCTCCAGATCGTTATGCACGAGCTCCGCCGCCGCAATGTGGATGGCGGTAGGGATAACATCGTTGCTCGATTGCCCCAGGTTCACGTGATCGTTCGGGTGTACCGGTGCGCCGAGGCGTTTGGACGCGAGCGTGGCGATCACCTCGTTCGCGTTCATGTTCGTGGAAGTGCCGCTGCCCGTCTGGAAGATGTCGATCGCGAACTGCGCGTCGTGCTTACCCTCGGCCACCTCGTCCGCGGCACCGGCGATTGCGGCCGCGCGCAAGTTGCCCAAAACAGGCGCGTTCACTTCCGCGGCAGCGCTCTTGATCAGGCCGAGCGCCCGCAGAAACGGCCGCGTGAACCGCAACCGGCTGATCGGGAAGTTCTCGATTGCCCGCTGCGTCTGTGCCCCGTACAGCGCATCCTCGGGGACGCGTATCTCCCCCATCGTGTCCCGCTCGATCCGGTAAGCCCCCATGCCTTCATTAGATCAAGGAGGCAATGGGCCGTGTCGTCAGCGTGCGCCCTTCTCGTACAGCGCGCAAATCGCTCCCGCGGGGTCCTGGATTACTGCGAACTTGCCGTCGCCCATGACGCGCGGCTCATTCACGATGCTGCCGCCGAGTTCCTTGCATTGCCGCAGGCTCTCCTGCAGATTCGCCACCGCGATATACA
>DATMXS010000438.1:0-10124 GCA_035561355.1 Bryobacteraceae bacterium
GTGGTGCTCGGCGAGATTATCGCGCAGCAGATCGAGCGCCGCACTGACATTCGAGTAGACCGTAGGTTCAATCTTGGAGGAACGCTACTCGCACATGAGTCACTGAAGAACGGGGCAATCGACTTGTATCCCGAGTACACCGGTACGGCGCTCACCGCCGTACTCAAACGCCCTGTCGCGAGCGATCCCGCTGTTGTCCTCGACCAGGTTCGTGAAGGGTACCGGCAATGGGAACTTGCCTGGCTCGATCCGCTGGGATTCAACAACACGTTCGCGATCGTGGTGCGAAGCGCCGAGGCTCGTGAACGCCACCTCAAGACGATCACCGAAGCGGCGCGGCGGGTTCAGCCTTGGCGTCTTGGGGTGGGATACGAGTTCGTGCAGCGTCCCGACGGGCTCGACGGGCTTGTGAAGACGTATGGTCTGCGACTGGACGGACAACCGGTGACGATGGACCTCGGGTTGTTGTACCCGGCGCTCGAGAGCCGCAAAATCGATATGGCGGCCGCAAACGCCACCGACGGCCTGCTCGTGCGCCCTGAGTTTGCGGTTCTGACTGATGACCGGTCGTACTTCCCTCCTTACGAATGCGCGGTCGTGGTCCGCCAGGCCGCCCTGGCACGGTTTCCGCATCTTCGCGAGGCGTTGGCAGAACTCTCCGGGCACGTCTCTGATTCCGCAATGAGGAGCATGAACGCCGCTGTCGATCTCGAACACCGGTCCGTCACAGATGTTGCGAAGGAATTCCTCGCACGGCAGGCGCATTGATCGATCCAGCCGGCTTCGGTGTATTCTCAAATCAATGGCTCGAGACTGGGTTGATCGAGGCCAACTCTGCAGGGCGCGGAGTCTGGTAGATAGCTTGTTTTCGCTCGTGCGGCCGGAATGCCTTTACGAGAGGCCGATTCCCGAGCGCCACCGCATTGTCTTCTACATCGGCCACGTCGATGCCTTCGACTGGAATCTTGTAACCGGGCACGCAGTCCCCCTGCCGGGCTTCGCACCTGAGTTAGATCGACTATTCGCGTTCGGAATCGATCCTGAAGTAGGTGCCGCGAGGACCGATGGGCCGGAGGACTGGCCCGAACTCGAGCATGTGTACGAGTACAGCAACCGCGTGCGCAACGAAATCGACTGCGTGTGGGAGCAGGTTCCGGAGCAACTCCGGCATGTGGCCCTGGAGCACCGGCTGATGCATGCGGAAACGCTCGCATACATGCTGCACGCCATGTCTCCTGAGATGCTCATCCGGCCTGCGATGGGGGAGCCTGTTCTTGAACGCGAGTCACGATCACGATCAGAAGTCGTGCCGGTCGGCTCCGGACAGGCAGTGCTCGGAAGAGATCCAACCGAAGGTTTCGGGTGGGACAACGAGTTTGGACGGCACACGATCAACGTGCCGGCATTTGGGATTGACCGTTACAAGGTGACCAACGGAGAGTATCTGGAATTCGTTCGCGCCGGCGGAACGCGGCCCCACTTCTGGCGGGAGCGCGGCGGCAACTGGCACCTGCGGCGGATGTTCGATGAAGTTGCGCTGCCGCCGGACTGGCCGGTCTATGTGACGCTCGACCAGGCGCAGGCGTATGCACAGTGGCGGGGCGCTCAGTTGCCCAGCGAGGCCCAGTGGCACCGGGCAGCATTCGGCGATAGCGATGCGCCATATCCGTGGGGTGTGCGCGAGCCTTCACCCGACCTTGGCAATTTCGACTCCGTTCTGTGGGACCCCGTGCCGGTCACGGCGCATCCGCAATCCCGTGCGTGGTCCGGCGCCGAGCAGTTGAGCGGCAACGGTTGGGAGTGGACGTGCAGCCCCTTCCGTCCTTTCCCCGGCTTTGAACGGTTCTCGTTCTATCCCGGTTACTCCGCGGATTTCTTCGACGACAACCACTTTGTATTGAAGGGCGCCTCACCGCGGACCGACGCCGTCTTCCTGCGGCGTTCGTTCCGTAACTGGTTCCGGCATGATTACCCCTACGTCTTCGCGACGTTCCGATGCGTGCACAACCTCGCTTAACCTTCGCGGAGGAGGTCCACCTTGGACTCTCCGATCCGCTCCGGAAGAAGCTGCCGACAAAGTACCTGTACGATGACGTCGGCAGCGCCCTGTTCGAGGCCATAACCGCCCTGGAAGAGTACGGTCTCACCAGGGCGGAACTGCGACTTCTCGACGCGCACGGCGCCGCCATCGCCGGACTGTCTTCGGGCGTTGGCCAGATCATCGAATTGGGGAGCGGCAGCGGTGTCAAGGCTGGCCTGCTGTTAAGCGGGTTCTCTAGTGACGTGATCTACCGGCCGATAGATCTCTCCCGGGCAGCACTCGACCGCTGCTGCACCGATGTTTCCAGGTTTCGGGTGCAGCCCATTCAGGCAGATTTCATCTCGGGCTTGGATCGTGCGGCGGCGCAACGTGAGCCGGGAAGGATGCTCGTCGCGTTCCTCGGGAGTAATATCGGCAACTTCACACGAGACGAGATCCCGCGTCTGCTTCTGAGCATCGCGCAGCGCCTCATGCGACGGGATCTTCTGTTGATCGGCGCCGACCTGATCAAGCCGGTTGATCGGCTGCTGCTCGCTTACGACGATGTCGCGGGAGTCACAGCGGCATTCAACCGAAACCTGCTGGTCCGCGTCAACCGGGAACTCGGGGCCGACTTCAATCCGCGGATGTACCGTCACGAAGTGCGCTGGGACGAGGAATGCCGGCGGATCGAAATGCATCTGCGGCCTATCGAAACGCAGACCGTATGGGTTCAGCAGTCCAATAGCCCGTACCAGATTCGCCCACACGAAACGATCTGGACAGAGTCATCGCACAAGTTCGAGCCTGGAGAGATCGCCTCACTCGCTCGGCAAGCGGGATTCGTAGATGTCCACTCGTGGGCTGATGCCGAGTGGCCGTTCGCCGAGGCTCTGCTTGAATTGGCGTGAGCGCCGGAACCGCCCATGCATCCAGGTCATGGTGATCGATGCGTCCTGGTTCCCGGTTCTACGACTGTCAGACCGGGCATCGAAATCCGTGACGGGCTCAAGAGCACCGTGTTCAGAGTGCGGCTACCCGCCGGGAGTCCCGAGGCCGGTAAGGTACAATAGCGGCTTAGTGCTCCGGACGCTCCCAATTGTGGTCTGCCTCGCCGTCGTGGCCGCGTTCTGCGATGCGCCTTTCGTCCATTTCCATGAGCATGCGACGACCGAGCACGCGCGCTCAGCGCACGATGGCGTCGGACTCGCAGGCCACACGCACCCGGTGTCACCGGCGGGCAATTCAGCGATTGCCGGTCCCGCGTTGCAGGCTGGCCGGGGAGCTGACGATGATGCCGTATTCCTCACGTGGCTTCAGAGCACGCCTCATGTGAAGCCCGTGGTCATCGTGTTCCAGCAAGTCGCGCCGGTTCTGACCCCTGACTTTGTCGTGGTCGCTTCCGTGATGGTGCCGGCGACCCAATCGCACGATCCGCCGCATCTCTCTTCCATCCGCCCTCGATCCCCTCCATTCAACCTCCCTTCCTTCTGCGCATAGTCTGCGTCTGTCCCACAGAAGTACTTCGAACCGTTTGACAAGGAGAGTGCATCGCATGCGGACGCGATTGGCTCGCGCCCTCACCGCAGCGGCAATGCTGTTTACGGGCGCTCGAGCCGCTGAGCTCACAGAGAAGGAAGCGGTCCGGAGGTTTCTCGCCGAAAGCTCCTACAGCCGCGAGTCCGCGGCCGGCGTAGCGGCTGTCGAAGCCGAGACCCGAGGGTGGAGCCTATTGCCGAACCCCGCCGCCGCGTACAGCCGTGAAGGGGCCGGACTGACCGAGATTCTGCAATACGAGCAGCCGCTCCCGGTTAGCGGTCGGCTCGGTCTGTTGCGCCAGGCCGGCACCGCGGCCGTAGCGGCGGCACGGTCCCAGGCCGGCCGTACCCGCTGGGAGTTGATCAACGACCTCCGATCCGCGTTCTACCGGCTGCTCGCGGCCCAGGAAAGAGAGGCTGCGGTGAGCGCGGCCATCAACGACTTGGATGAGGTCGTCCGCATCCTGCGCAGGCGTGAGCAGGAAGGCGAAGGGTCAAGCTATGACCGGCTCCGCGCCGAGCGCGAGCGTTCCGAGATGGAAACCGAAACCGGCGCAGCGCGCATATTGGCCGCGCAGGCACGGTCGCAGCTTGCCGCGTTCTTCGCGCCACAGACCGAGCCGGCCGGCGTTGCGGTTCAAGGCCGCATCGAGGCCGAAATTCCACTGCCGGCGGCAGCCGATCTGTACGCGCGCGCTTTCGCTGCACGCAGCGATATCGATGCGGCGCGCCGGCAGTCAGCCAGCCTCGACCTGCGCCGCCGAGCGGCCGAGCGGCTGCGCATTCCGGAGCCGTCGATCGCAGCCGGCATCAAGCGCGGTGAGGTCGGAGACCGCACTCCCCTCGGAAGCTATGTAGCCGTCTCAGTGCCGCTGCCGCTGTTCAATCGTGGAGGGACCGAAGCTGCCCGATTGCGAGCCGAAGGCGAGCGCTCCGAAGCGCGACGCGGGATCCTCGAGCAGCGTATCCGCGCGGAAGTCGCCGCCGCTCACGCGACGCTCGAACTGCGAAGGCGAGCACTAACCGAGTACCGCTCCGGACTCCAGGCCCAGGGCCGGCAACTCGAGCAGATCGCACGAGCCGCTTATCAGGAAGGCGAGCTCGGAATCCTCGAGCTGCTGGACGCTTACCGAGTAAGCCTTCAGTCCCGCCTGCGTTCTCTCGATTTGGCGAGCGCCGCAAGGCAGGCGGAAATCGAGCTCGAGCGCGCGGTGGGAGAACCCGTATTGAACCCCGAGGTGTTGCCGTGAAGAAAGTGATTTTCATTGTTGGAAGCGTGCTGCTCGTCGCGGGCTGTGGACGGGAGCGGCCGGCCGTTCATGCCGAGCAGGAGCAGCAACCCGAGACAATTGCCGTCACGAATTGGACCGACAAGACTGAATTGTTCATGGAGTACCAACCCCTGGTGACGACGGCGAAGCGGCGCTTTGCGATCCACTTCACGGACTTGTCCAACTTCAAGCCGCTGACCAAGGGGACAGTGACCGTTGCGCTGAAGCAGGACGGCGGGGCGGCGCAGACCTTTACCGTCGAGGGGCCTTCGCGGCCCGGAATCTTCGGCCTCGACGTCCAGCCCGCACGGCCCGGCGCCTATGGGATGAGCGTCTCGCTCGATGCACCGGGCATTCGGGACACGCACGAGGTCGGAGAGGTCAAGGTGTACGCCTCCGAACGCGAAATTCAACCCGCGGCCGAAGAGCCGGACGAAGAGCAAGTCGCCTTCCTCAAAGAGCAGCAGTGGGCGCTCGACTTCGCGACCGCGATAGCCGCGACTCGCTCGATGCGTGAGAGCGTTGTTGTGACCGGCGATGTGCGCCCCAGGAGCGGCGGCGAGGTCGAGGTCACGGCGCCAGTAACGGGGCAGCTTGCGGCGACGGGCCGGTTGCCGGTGATCGGAACCGCGGTCTCGCAGGGAGACACGTTGGCCACGGTCGTTCCGCTGACGCCGGCGCCGGCGGATCGGCCATCGCTGGAGTTCGGCGTCTCGGGGGCGAAGACTGCCCTTGAACTGGCCCGGCGTGATCTCGCGCGAGCCGAGCGCCTATTAGCGGTCGGAGCAATTCCAGCTAAACGGGTAGAGGAAGCGCGCGCCACCGAGGCCACTGCTGCTGGACAACTGAAAGCGGCTGAACAGCGACTGGAGCAGTACGAGGCTTCGCGTCGTGCCGATGGTTCCGCCGGCAGTGCGTCAGCATTCGCCGTCAGAGCACCGATCACGGGCATTGTCGCCGAAGTAGCTACTATTCCAGGGGCGAATGTCGCCCAAGGCGATCGGCTGCTGCGCATCGTAGCCGTCGATCGTGTCTATGCCGCCGCGAACGTGCCAGAGGCGGAGGTGCCCCGTCTCAGCCGGCTGACGGGCGCCGAGATCCAGGTCGCCGGCCTGGAGCGTCCGATCCCGGCCGGCCGGATGGTCTCTCGAGCGAGCATGATTGACCCGCGGTCGCGCACGCTGAGCGTCCTGTACGAAGTACCGAACCACGGCCGCACGCTTGCCATCGGTCAGTCCGTATCGGCCCGGCTGTTTCTGTCCGGCACGATCGAAGCGGTTGCAGTGCCCGAGTCGGCGATCGTGGACGATGCCGGCCGACCGATCGTGTTCATACAGACAGAAGGCGAGGCGTTTGTCCGGCGGCCCGTGAAAGTCGGGGTGCACGAGGGCAATCTCGTGCAGATTGCCGAAGGGCTCCAGGCGGGTGAGCGCGTCGTGACCAAGGGCGCCTACCTGATCCGGCTTGCGGCGATGTCGAGTCAAATCCCCGCTCACGGCCACGTTCACTAAAAAGAGGACACGGATGATTGATGCTGTTATCAGATGGTCGATCAACAATCGCGTCCTGGTTGTTGTTCTGGCCGTTGCTTTGCTCGCCTGGGGTGGGTACCTCGTTTCGACGATGCCCGTGGATGTGCTACCCGACCTGACCGCACCAACGGTCACGATTCTCGCTGAAGCCGGCGGCATGGCGCCCACGGAACTCGAGTCGCTCGTCACATTTCCGATCGAAGCCGCCCTCAACGGCGCAAGCGGCGTGCGCCGGGTGAGGTCCGCGACGGCTGTCGGGGTCGCAATCATCTGGACCGAGTTCGACTGGGGAGAGGACATTCACCGCGCCCGCCAAACAGTCACGGAGAAACTGAATCTTGCGCGCGGCGCGCTGCCTTCAGACGTTGAGGTAGTGCTCGCCCCAATCTCCTCGATCATGGGGGAGATCCTTTTCATTACGCTCGAATCGGACCGTCACTCGCTTCTCGATCTCCGCACAACTGCTGATACCGTAATCCGGCGCCGGCTGCTGGCCGTGCCCGGTGTCTCGCAGGTGACGCCAACGGGCGGCGCAGAGAAACAGTACCAGGTGCTCGTATTTCCGGCGAAGTTGAAGGCGTACGACCTGACAATCAGCCAGGTCGAAGACGCGCTGCGGAAGACCAACCAGAACACGTCGGCCGGATTTCGGATCGCCGGCGGCCAGGAGTACCTGATCCAGGGCATCGGCCGCGTCGCGCGGACCGGGGACATCGCCGACAGCGTCGTTGTGACACGCGGCACAAACCCGGTGCTCGTGCGTGATATCGCCGAGGTTCGCATCGGTGAGGGACTCAAGCGTGGGGAAGGATCGCACAACGGCAAGCCGGCAATCGTGATCGGCCTTCAAAAGCAGCCGGGTGCGAACACGCTCGATCTGACGCGCGAACTGGACCGCATCCTGGATGAGATCCAGACCACGCTGCCGGCCGGCATGAAGATCGATAAGAACGTCTTCCGCCAGGCGGACTTCATCGAAATCGGCGTTCACAACCTGCTTGACGCTCTCCGGGACGGTGGAATCCTGGTCATCATCGTCGTGGTCCTGTTCCTGGCGAACTTCAGGGCCAGTATCATCACCCTGCTTGCGATCCCACTCTCGCTCGTGGTGGCAATGTGGAGCATGAAGTGGGCCGGGTTCACGATCAACACGATGAGTCTCGGCGGGCTTGCCATTGCAATCGGCGCGCTCGTCGATGACGCCATCATTGACGTGGAAAACGTCTTCCGGCGCCTGCGATTGAACAGCAAGAAGCCGGAACCGGAGAAATTGCCGGCCAACGAAGTCGTGTACCAGGCGAGCACGGAGATCCGCGGTTCAATCGTGTTCGCCACCCTGATCGTGATCCTCGTCTTCCTTCCACTGTTCTTCCTCGAGAGCGTCGAAGGCAGGCTGCTCAAACCGCTCGGTTTCGCCTACGTGGTTTCTCTCGCCGCATCTTTGGCTGTGGCGCTCACGGTGACTCCGGCCCTCTGCTCTATTCTGCTGCCGCGTTCCAAAGCCGTATTGCGGGGGCATGAGCCGAAATTGGTTGGCTGGCTCAAGCGCCTTTACCAACCCACGCTGACCTCGGTGCTGAATCACTCCTCTGTGGTGCTCGCGGGCGCAGCGCTGCTGCTTGTCGCGGCGGGCGCGAGTGTCTTCTGGATGGGCCGCTCGTTCCTCCCCGAGTTCAACGAGGGCACCTTGACCCTCAGTGCCGTCACGCTCCCGGGAACCAGTCTCCAGGAATCCGACCAGCTTGGGGCCGGCTTGGAGCGAATCCTGCTCACTGTGCCGGAGGTGGTATCGACGGCGCGCAGGACTGGCCGCACGGAACTCGATGAGCACGTTCAGGGAGTAGAGTCTGCGGAACTAGACGTCGATCTGAAGATGCGTGGCCGTCCTAAGCAGGAGGTGCTCGAAGAGATCCGCCGGAAGGTGACGCTGCTTCCGGGGATGAATGTGACGGTCGGCCAGCCGATCTCGCATCGAATCGACCACATGCTCTCCGGCTCTCGCGCCAACGTTGCCGTGAAAATCTTCGGCGACGACCTTGCGGCGCTTCGCGCGCTGGCGAAACAGGTTCACGCGGCGATGCGCGACATCCCTGGCGTTGTGGACCTGTCGATCGAGCAACAGACGGAGATCCCGACTGTCCGGGTGAAGTTCGACCGCGCCGCCTTGGCACGTTACGGCCTCGGCGCCGGCGAGGCGGCGGAAGCCTTGCGAACCGTCAGTCTCGGCCGGGAGGTCGGCCAGGTGCTGGAAGGGCAGATTTCTTTCCCGCTCGTCATTCGCTATACGCCCAACAGCAGTTCGGACCTGAACTCGATCCGCGAGACCACCATAGATACGCCTTCTGGGGCGCGCGTGCCGCTCTCGGCAGTCGCCGACATCAGCGAGGACCGTGGACCGAACTTCATCAGCCGCGAAAACGTGCAGCGCAAGATCGTGGTGCAATGCAACGTCGCGGACCGCGATCTGCGAAGTGTGGTCAATGACGTCCAGAAGCGCGTGCAGGCAGTGGTGAAATTCCCGCGCGGGTACCACGTCGATTACGGCGGGCAGTTCGAAAGCGAAGCGCGGGCGTCAGGACGCCTGCTCTGGCTCGGATTGGCTGTGATTGCGGGAATTTTTGTGATCCTGCTCACGGCCTTCCACTCGGCTCGCGATGCGCTCATCATCATGCTCAACCTGCCGCTCGCGCTGATCGGCGGCGCCGCTGGCGTGTTCCTTGCCGGAGGCGTCCTGTCGGTCGCGTCCCTGATCGGCTTCATCACGCTGTTCGGCATCGCTACGCGCAATGGCATCATGCTGATCTCGCACGTGAAACACCTTGTCGAGGTTGAGGGCATAGCGAATTTCCGCGACGCCGTGATGCTCGGCGCCTCCGAGCGCCTCGCCCCGATCTTCATGACGGCCATGGCGACAGGACTCGCGCTGGTCCCGATCGCACTCGGACTCGGGAAGCCCGGCAGCGAGATTCAGGCGCCGATGGCCATCGTCATCTTCTTCGGGCTGTTCACATCGACGCTACTGAACATGATTGTGGTGCCGGCCGCCTATTACCGTTTCGGACATCCGCGCGTTTGAGTCGTTGCGCGGGCAACGGGGACGCTACACGACCGTACCGAACAGCGCCCCGACGCCTGCAGTGATAGCCATGGCCAGGGCACCCCAGAACGTGACTCGCGTTGCGCCCACCGCGACGCCTGCGCCACCCACGCGGGCAGCCAGCCCGCCCAGAAGCGCGAGGAATGCCAAGGAGGCTCCGGCCACAAGTGGCAAAAGGACGGTTTGCGGAACTAAGGCAGTAACCAGGAGAGGCAGGGCGGCGCCCACGGCAAAGCTCGCCGCCGACGCGAGGGCAGCCTGCAGGGGACGCGCACTTAACGTCTCCGAGATGCCGAGTTCGTCACGGGCGTGCGCGCCGAGCGCATCGTGTGCCATCAGTTGATCCGCGACCTGCCTCGCGAGCGCTTGGTCGAGTCCCCGATTCACATAAATCGCTGTGAGTTCCTTGCGCTCGCCCTCGATATCTGTTGCGAGTTCTATGCGTTCGCGTCCGAGTTCGGCCTTCTCCGTGTCCGCCTGCGAGTGTACGGACACGTACTCTCCCGCGGCCATCGACATGGCTCCCGCAACCATACCGGCGACGCCCGCAATCAGGACATCGCTGCGATTAACCTGCGCTGCTGCGACGCCGAGCACCAGGCTCGCCGTCGAAACGATGCCGTCATTCGCTCCCAAAACGGCTGCGCGCAGCCACCCTATGCGATC
>DATMXS010000439.1:0-2478 GCA_035561355.1 Bryobacteraceae bacterium
CCCTTTACGTGATCAAGCCCAAATTCCGGATCGCCGACCGGCAGTCACTCGCACCTAACTCGACAGTTGTTTCCGTAGATGCTCGACGACGGCGCAGTGCTCCCGCTGCGGGCTGAACAGGATGATCTCCGCATTCTCAACAATGGCAACGGTATGGCCGGGGGGCCAGTAGAAAAGATCGCCACCATGGACGACTTCTTTCGATCCGTCCGCGTAGGTCACCGCAATCTCGCCCTCGATCGCATAGCCCCAATGTGGCGACTGACACAGGTCACCTTCCAGGCCTTTTAGCAGCGGCGCGATGTCCACTCCAGCCGCCATCGAAAAATACTCTCCAGCCATGTTGCCATAGCCAGTCGCATCTCCAAACTCGGTCGCCTGGCGAGCTATTGCACCGGGAATGTTAATCTTTGCCGGAACATCAGTCTTTGCGATACGCATGGTTTCACCTTTAAGTAGGCATCGAAGCAAGTCGCTCCTCGCGATTGTACTCGAAACGACGAATACAGGTAATCGGATCGTGTTGGGGGCCATCCAGAAGCAATCCACATTCTGTTTTCGATAGCCCTTCTCCGAATCCTGACTATTTCCGTGGCTCCTGAATCGCTTCGCATCTTCGATCCGCCGCAACTTTCAGTTGCAGGGCTTCACCGGGCATGGCGCGACGACCACGATCCACGATGCGTCCGCGACAGGCGTGTCCGTCTCCGGCAGCTTCCAAGCCGCCGAAGACTTCGCGGTCCTGGGCTTCCTGCACGCGCATCGGGATGACCACGGTGTCCGCGACCGCGAGCGCGCCGGGCAGAGCGCGTACCGGGTGAAGGTGTCGCGCGACGACGGCGCGAGGTGGGAACTGCTGGAGTACATGGGCATCGCTCAGAAGTTCCCCGATGGTTACAAGAACACGTACGACTTCCTGCTGGAGGACGGGTACGGCAAGCCCTCCACGCGCCGCCTGCCGTACAACGACTTCGGCATCATCCTGTTCGAGGATGTGGTGGCCGGTCCCGGCGCGCAGACAGTTCAGACCGCATCGTACGACGCGAACCGGCTGGGCTTCGATGTGGGCGAGTTCGTCCACGTAAACCTCGGCAAGACTGGCGAGGAGTACGCCCAGGTGCTCAGCCGACCAGGACGCGCAGACGTTCACGGCGGTCTTTACCAAGAGCCATTCGACCGGCGCCAGCGTGCGGCCGACCGTCTGGCCAACGCCGATTCCTCAACGAGGGCGACAGCCTCGCGTTCGATATCCTGGCGGTCGCAACCCGGACCCCGGCAGCGATCTCATCGTGGTGATTCAGACGTGAGTAATTGCAGCGTCCTTACGGCTTGCACTGAGCCAGATAGCGCGCTCCGGCTCTGCACATCGCTTGGACCAATCGGAACTCGTCGGCGTGGCTGCCCTTGTCGAACGATTCTTCAGTGTCGTGTACGGCGTTCGTAACTTGGGCGATTATGCCAACAGGAAGCCTTCTAGCCGCGGAAAACGCAAACAGTGAAGCCGCCTGCATCTCGACCGCAAGAACGCCGGCCTGGGCGTAGCGGCTCAACTGCTCGTGCGTCTCACGGTACGGAGCGTCGGTTGTCCACACTGCGCCTTGCGCGACTGTCCGGCCGAGAGGTTCCACAGCGGCATAGAGAACTTCGACGAGATCGGACGAAGCATCCACAAAAGACCTTGGCGCGAGGTAATGATACGAGGTCCCTTCATCGCGAAGGGCCTTTGTGGGGATGACAAAGCTCGGCAAGGAAAGTGAAGGGCAAACTCGGCCGGCGGACGTCAATCCGAGTATGACTTCGGTGCCGGAAGTGAGAAGTTGTTCTGCTACGAGGACCGCATACGGCCCACCGATCGTTCGAGGGATGATGCCGTAGCTTTCGCCATCTACTTCGAGCGAGAACATCGGCGTGTGAAAGCACGCCCACGCCTGGCATCGGACGGCACGACCCGAAGCCACTAACCAATCACTGATGTCACCGTCGAAATCGAGGAGACACACCTTGGGCACGGAGGTCCGCGGCAGGCCCCTCTCCGCACGGACTGCCTCGATCAGCGCTTCCGGAGTGAAGGCGCTGGGTTGCTCCAGTGGATGGCTCAAAAGCGGTATGGTATCGGCGTTCATCGTAGTAGGCCTAGTCGCCCTCGCCCGCTATCTCCGGGCCAGGACTTCCGCCGCCAATACGGCGGGGTTCTTCGTTCGAGCGTTTCGGGTTGTACGCAGGATACAGGCCTCACGGAAGCCTGCGGCTTTGAACTCATCGAGGAAGGCGCCGCCCTCCTTGGCACCCGCAATTCACGCGAACCAATTATCTTCGCCCGCCTTCGACTCGGGAGGTAAGGGTTCTCGAAGGATTAGCTCGGCGCCGTAGAGCCGCCCTCCTGGCCGAATGCACCGGGCTAACTCGCGGAAGATGGCTTCTCGCGCTGGATTTAGATTGAAGATCCCGTTGACCACGGCAACATCGATGACACCGTCA
>DATMXS010000440.1:0-5932 GCA_035561355.1 Bryobacteraceae bacterium
CGGATAGCCGGACGGTGCGGGTCGGCTGACGCCGGCGCCGGCGGGCAGTTCGGCCTCGGGTGGCGCGCCTGCGTCGTACTGCGGATTCGAGTCGGATTCGGTCATCGTTCGCTTTCGATCAGCGCGGCGGCAAGCAGTGGAACCATCAGCTCATGGTGCCCGGTGAGCGCGATACCGCGCCCGCCGGCGCGCGCATGAGGCCGCTCGACCACGTTGACGCGCGGGCGATAGTGCTGGAAGAAATCCAAATTGATCGTGGTGAAATTGCGGACCGGCGTACCGAGATTCCGCACCGTGGAAAGCGCCTTTAGGAACACCTCCGGCAGCACCACCGCGGAGCCGCAGTTCACATACACGCCGCCCTCGCCTAATTCCGAGACCAGACGGCAGAACAGGCGGAAGTCGCGGTGGGTGGCGCTCCCAATAGCGGCCGGATCCGCACAGGGATGCGTGTGCGGAGTATCCGTCCCGATGGCGACATGCACAGTGAGCGGAGCCGCGGCGCGCCAGGCCTGGAGCACCAGGCTGTAGGCGGCGTACTCAGGCGGGGCCAGCTCCTCGAGCCGGCGGCCGAGCGCCTCGCCGAGCCCGAGGCCGTCGCGATCGCCCTGGGTGATCGCGAGGTTCAGCTCCCGCCCTGTCTCTTCGGCGGTGCCGAAGCGGCCGTCGGGCAGCACCGCCTCTACGTCTTCGCTGGTCTGGCCGGCGATGGCGATCTCGAAGTCGTGAATCGCCGCAGCGCCGTTCATCATGAACGCCGTGATGAAGCCACGCTGCATCAGGTCAAGCAGAACGGGGGCGAGGCCGCACTTGATGACGTGGCCGCCGAGGCCCCAGATGACTGTTTTACGCGCAACGCGGGCGGCCGCGAGGGCGTCCACGGCGGCGCGGAACTGGTCGCCCGCAAGGATGCGGGGCAGCCGGGTCAGCCAGCCTTCCACGCCAGCTCCCGTTGCGTACGGCGTTGCGAAATCTTCGATCCGAACCTTCCCGCCGCGATCTGCGATGGGAATGGTGCTCAGGCCGGTGAGGTCGAGCGGGGTGCGATTGTATTTGCTCAAGCGGCTTTCACTCAACTAGGAAGCTCCGTCAGTTGGCGCCGACCGTTACCGTTGCGCGGAGCTCCGTTGCGGAGAACGTGCGCCAGCGCCTGTCCGGTATAGCTGCGGCGACTCTTCATCACCTGTTCGGGAGTGCCGCAGGCGACCACATAGCCACCCGATTCACCGCCCTCCGGCCCGAGGTCGATAATCCAATCCGCGCTCTTGATCACATCCAATTGGTGCTCGATCACAATCACCGTATTTCCCAGATCCACCAACCGCCCAATGACGTCCAGGAGCCGCCGCACATCGTCAAAGTGCAGCCCGGTTGTCGGCTCGTCCAGGATATACACTGTGCGGCCGGTCTGGCGCTTGCTGAGCTCGCGGGCGAGTTTGATCCGCTGCGCCTCGCCACCCGAGAGCGTGGTCGAAGACTGCCCCAGGTGAATGTACTCGAGGCCCACGTCCACCAGTGTTTGCAGCTTGGCCTGTACGACCGGAATGTTCTCGAGCACGCCTACAGCTTCCTCGACCGTGGACTCCAGCAAGTCGGCTATCGAGTAGCCCTTGTACTTCACTTGGAGCGTCTCGTAATTGTACCTGCGCCCGCGGCAGATGTCGCAGGTTACGTAGACGTCCGGCAGGAAGTTCATCTCGATACGCTTCAGGCCGTCGCCCTCGCACGCTTCGCAGCGGCCGCCCTTCACGTTGAAGCTGAACCGGCCGGGCTTATAGCCGCGCTCGCGCGATTCGGGCAACAACGCGTAGATGTCGCGGATGGGGCTGAAGACACCGGTGTACGTGGCCGGATTCGAGCGAGGCGTGCGCCCGATGGGGGATTGATCGATCTCGATGACTTTGTCCACGTGCTCGAGGCCGCGAATCTCGTCGTGCTCGCCCGGCTCGGGGCTCGAGCCGTAAACGGAGCGCATGAGCGCCCGATAGAGCACGTCGGTGACGAGCGTGGACTTGCCGCTTCCCGAGACGCCTGTCACCACGGTCAAGATACCCAACGGGATCTCGACGTCGATACTCTTCAGGTTGTGCTCGCGGACGCCGCGAAGCGTCAGGCGTTTGCCGTTGCCCTTGCGGCGCGTCGCGGGCGCGGCAATCTCCTTCACGCCACTCAGGTACTGTCCGGTCAGCGACTTCGGATTGGCCGCAATGTCGGCCGGCGAGCCACAGGCGACGAGGTGTCCCCCGAGGCGTCCCGCGCCAGGGCCGAGGTCAATGACGTAATCCGCGCGCTCGATGGTATCTGCATCGTGCTCCACTACGAGCACCGTATTACCCATGTCGCGCAGCCGGACGAGAGTGTTCAACAGCCGCGAATTGTCGCGCGGGTGGAGGCCAATGGAAGGCTCGTCCAGCACGTACAGTACCCCGCGCAGTTTGGAACCGATCTGCGTAGCGAGGCGAATGCGCTGGGCTTCGCCGCCGGCGAGCGACACCGCGGAACGATCGAGGCTGAGGTATTCGAGGCCCACCGAAGACAGAAACTCGAGGCGGCTGCGAATCTCGCTCAGGACACGGCCCGCAATCTGCGTCTCGCGGTCGGTGAACTGCCATTCCTGCATCGCAGGAAAGGCGCGAGCAACGGGCATCGCCGTGAAATCACTGATGGAAAGGCCCTGTACACGAACCGCGAGGCTGCCCGGCTTCAGGCGGCGGCCGCCGCAATCCGGGCACGTTGAGGCCGACATGTACTGCGTCAGCCACTCGCGGTAGAGATCAGTGGCCGCTTCCTCGTACTTGTCGTGCATGAGGGCGAGGACGCCGCGGTAGCCGGGGCCGCCGAGCATGAGAAAATCGAGCGCTTTCGGCGGCAGCGCTTCGATAGGCTTCGAGAGGTCCAGTTTGGACTTGCGGGCGGCCTCCAACGCGTGGTGGACGATGTACGTGGACGAAGCCGCCGGCGCCAGTCCGCCGTCGAAGGCCGGCTTTGCAGTGTCGGCGATCAGCTTCGAACCGTCGAACGTCCAGCGGCTCCCCAGGCCGGAGCAGCCTTCGCACGCGCCGTAAGGACTGTTGAACGAAAACGAGCGCGGCTCCAGGGCAGGGACGCTGATGCCGCAATCCGGACAGGCGAGTTTTTGCGAAAAGAGCCTCTCCTCACCGTTCACCACCGCGACGAGCACCAAGCCGTCCGCGAGCTTCACTGCGGTTTCGATGGAAGCCTCCAGGCGCTTCTCGATTCCCGGCTTCACCAGCAGCCGGTCCACGACGACCTCGATGCTGTGGTTGCGCCGACGGTCCAGCTTGATCGGCTCGTCCAGTGAGCGTAGTTCGCCGTCGATGCGGGCGCGCACGAAGCCCTGATGGGACAGCTTCTCAAGGTCCTTCTTGTACTCGCCTTTGCGGCCCCTCACGACGGGCGCCAGAACCATCACGCGCTCGGAAGTCTTGAGCGCCATGATGCGGCGCAGGATCTGCTCAGAGCTTTGCTGGGTGATTTCCTGCCCGCAGTTCGGGCAGTGCGGGACGCCGATTGAGGAATACAGCACGCGCAGGTAGTCGTAGATCTCGGTGATCGTCCCGACTGTGGACCTCGGGCTGCGGTTGGTGGTCTTCTGTTCGATCGAGATGGCCGGGCTGAGGCCGTCGATGGAGTCCACTTCCGGACGCTCCATCTGGTCCAGGAACTGCCGGGCGTAGGGCGAAAGCGTCTCCACGTAGCGGCGTTGCCCTTCGGCATAAATCGTGTCGAAGGCGAGTGAGGATTTGCCGGAACCGCTCAGACCGGTGATGACCGTAAAGGTGTTACGCGGAATCTCAACATCAATGTTCTTGAGATTGTGCTGGCGGGCGCCGCGGACGGTAATACGGTCAAGCATTGGGGGAAACTGGCGTAAGACGCCAATCTCTCATTCTCTCATGCACCGGGCGTTTTCCGTCTGTTCCGAACGCGGGCCTTGGCCTGTTCCAGTTTCCGCTTGCCCCAGTCCTGCAACCGCTGCGCCCATTCGAAATGGGGGGCCAGCATCGCCAGTCCAAGTACCGCGATCGCCAGACCCGGGCCTGGAATGCCGGGGAGTGACAGGAGCAAACCCACGATAATCACGATAAAGCCCGCGACGATCCTGGCGCCGTTCCAAATCCTGGCCCGCTTCGAAATTCGTCCGGACCCGGCGGTGTCAGAAGTTTGGCGCATTGGCAGTGGCGATGCCGCTCTCTCTTATTAGAACGTACCGGGGCGACGAGGCGTTCCCCCAACGAAAGTCCTGTAACCATCAGAACTTAAGGTAGGTCGCGGTCTATTGACCTTGCTCCCGCCTGTCTCTATTTTAGGTTAGAGTCGTGCCAGAACAGCGGCGGTACAAACGTTTCGAGATGCGCTTACCCATCCGAGTATTGCGGACGGGGATGCGTGGGCTTGCCGCGAGCGGGGAGACCCGGAATCTCAGTTCGGGCGGCGTCCTGTTCTTCTCCGATTCGCAGATCGAGGCCGGCGAAACCATCGAGTACACGATTGACCTCGAGCGCGAGCAACTCGAACCGGTGTCGTTGCGCTGCCTTGGCAAGGTAACGCGCAGCCAGGCCGGCGATGCCGGCGAACCCTGCGAAGTCGCCGCCACACTGCAGCGGTACGAATTCGTTCGCGTCCGCTGACAGTTCCTTCCGAGCCTGGGCCTACGCTGTCGTTCCGTGACGCCGGTCGCGTATACTAAGCAAAGAAAAGGCGAAGAATGACAGGCGATCTGTTTCTTGCGCAGCCGCGGACTGGCATTGCCCGCCGCGCGGGCCTGGAGGCCGCGCTGGCGAAATTCCAGGACCTCAGGACAGCGGACTCGGTGGTGCGGGCGCTGCATCATGAGCCGGCCCGGGCGGGGGAGTTCGCGGACGTCCCGGCCGGCATCCAGCCAGTGCTGCGCGAGGCCCTGGCAGCGCAGGGGATAGACCGGCTGTACAGCCATCAGGCGGAAGCGTTCTCGCTTGTCGACGCGGGAAAGAACGTCGTCGTAGTGACGCCGACCGCAAGCGGCAAGACTCTGTGCTACAACCTGCCCGTCCTGAACCGCCTGATCGAAGACCCGGACGCGCGGGCGATGTACCTGTTCCCGACCAAGGCCCTTGCCGAGGATCAGCTTCACGAGCTCCAGCAGGCTATCGATTCCACCGGCGGGGGTCTCCGCGCTTTTACCTACGACGGCGATACGCCCCAGGACGCGCGCAGGGCGATCCGGGAGCGCGCGAACATCGTCCTGACCAATCCGGACATGCTGCACGCGGGCATCCTGCCGCACCACACGCGCTGGGCCAAGCTGTTCGAAAACCTCCGGTACATCATCATCGACGAGCTGCATTATTCACGCGGCGTATACGGCAGCCACGTCGCAAACGTCATCCGCCGCATGAAGCGCATCTGCGCGTTCTACGGCTGCTCGCCGCAGTTCATCTGCTCATCTGCGACGATCGCGAATCCGAAGGAACTGGCGGAGGCGCTTACGGGCGAGCCCTTCTCGCTGGTGGACAAGAACGGCGCGCCATCGGGTGAGAAGTTCTTCGTTTTCTATAACCCGCCTTATGTAAACCGCGAGCTCGGGATCCGGCGCAGTTACCTTCAGGAATCGAAGCGTGTCGCGCTCGAGTTCCTGGCGCACAAGCTCCAGACGCTCGTGTTCGCGAACAACCGGCTCGCCACCGAGGTCCTTATTACTTACCTGAAGGACGCAGCCGGGAACGATGCCGAATCCGTCCGCGGCTACCGCGGCGGTTATCTGCCGAAGGAACGGCGGGAAATCGAGCGGCGGCTGCGCGAGGCTGCCATCCGCTGCGTCGTCGCGACGAACGCGCTCGAACTGGGGATCGACATCGGCTCGCTCGATGCCGTCGTAATGGCGGGCTATCCGGGGACGATCGCTTCGACGTGGCAGCGAGCGGGACGCGCC
>DATMXS010000441.1:0-14524 GCA_035561355.1 Bryobacteraceae bacterium
GAAGCCGCTGCGCGCCGCGCCTTCGACAGAGCCCTCAGCAATCTCTGGAAACTCCAGGGTCCCCGCCTCCGCGACGATGCCACCCGCGCCGCCCAGTCTGAAGCCTACGTCAAGGCCCCCATGCCCGAACAGAGGCGTGAGAGCAACGGAGCGGCAGCGTCTGACAATTCGAACCCAATCTGCGACACGGAACCCGCGGCCTACGATCAGGAACCTTCACCAATCACGAGAAAGGCCACGCCGGTATAGCCTTCTGCCTTCTGCCTTCTGCCTTCTGTCCCTTACCCGTGGGCCGGGAACAGCGGCGCGATCGACCGCGCTTGCGCCAGTAATTCGGTGCGTTCCGCAGACGCGAGTGGCTGGTATTCCTGCGCCAGGTCGAGCGCGAGGTGATAAATCTTCTCGTCGCCGGGCGGAATGGCGGCGGTGACGTCTTCTGAGAGAGTGAACCGTAGCGCTTTCGCCGCCAGATCGCGATTCGCAATGGGCTCGTACCACGTCTTCGGATGAGCTTTGCGATCTGCGCTCTTTTCCCACGGCTTATGCGCGAGCGCCTTCAACGCGAGCCGTGCGACGCCCTTGCTCTTGGCGTGCTCCACCACTTTCGGGCCGAACCCGTGCGCGTACAGGACGAAGTTGATCGGGAAGAGAATCGAATCGAGCTGGATGCGGTCCATCATCGCGATCGCGGCTTCCTCGGAGTGCGCCGAGCAGCCGAGATGGCGCACCTTGCCGTCCTTCTTCGCCTTGACGAACGTTTCGGCCGCGCCGCCGGGCCCGAAAATCCGCTCGACCTCGTCCATCTTTGTCACGGCGTGGAACTGGTAAAGGTCGAAGTGATCCGTCTTGAGCCGCTGAAGCGATTGCTCCAGTTCCTTCTGCGCTCCCTTCGCATCGCGCTCCGTGGTCTTGCATGCGAGGAACGCGTTCTTGCGGTACGGCGCCAGCGCGATCCCGAGCTTCGTTTCGGCCTCGCCGTCAAAGTATGAGGGCGCAACGTCGTAGTAATTGATGCCGCGGTCGAAGGAGGCCGCGACGGTGCGGTCCGCGTCCTTCTGCTCCATCCCGCAGACCACGATGCCGCCGAAACCGATAACGGACAACTCGATGTTGCCCTTGTATTTGCGTCTTGGAATGCCACGCTGCGCCGCGGACGCAACCACCCCGCTGAGCGCGGCGGATTTGAGAAAATCGCGTCGCTCCATGAACGAAGTGTAACGCTTATGCGTGTTACGTTGATAGGCGTGAATCCAGCCAAGCTGACGCTCGAGCCTGAAGAAATGCGGCGTCTGGGGTACCTCGTCGTCGATACGCTCGTCGAACACTTCGACACATTGCGCGAGAAGCGCATGACCACCAAAGGCGAGCGGCCCGCGCTCGAAGAACTGTTCCGCGAAGCGCCGCCCGAAAGCGGCAGCGATCCCGAAGCGCTCGTGAAGCACCTGGCCAACACTGTGTTTTGCACCCAGATGCACGTGGATCATCCGCGCTTCTTCGCTTTCGTGCCCAGCCCCGGCAATTACGTCGGAGCCATGGCGGACGCGCTGGCATCGGGATTCAACAGCTTCGTAGGCACGTGGTTCGCGGGCTCCGGTCCCGCGGAGATCGAGCTTGTCACAATCGACTGGCTCCGCGAACTCTGCGGGCTCCCCGAGACCGCCGGCGGGCTGTTCGTAAGCGGCGGCTCGATGGCGAACCTGACGGCGCTCGCGCTAGCGCGGCAGGTGCGGCTGCCCGGCCTGATGGAAGACGGCGTCATCTATTACTCGGACCAGACGCACTCGTCTGTGGACCGGGCCATCCGTGTCCTGGGGTTCACGCCGTCGCAAATCCGGCGGATTCCGTGCGACGGCGAGTATCGGCTCGCCCTCGAGCCGCTTCAGCGCGAGGTGGCGGCGGATCGCGCAGCTGGACGTATGCCGTTCTGCGTGGTCGCGAATGCCGGCACGACGAACACCGGCGCCGTCGACCCACTGCCCGCACTTGCCGGATTCTGCCGCGAGCAGAAGATGTGGCTGCACGTGGACGGCGCCTACGGCGCAGCCGCGGTACTGACGGATGAAGGCAAACGCACGCTGGCCGGCCTGGAAGAAGCGGATTCCATCGCACTCGATCCGCACAAGTGGCTCTTTCAGCCGTTCGAGATCGGCTGTGTGCTGGTCCGCGATCGCCTGCAACTCAAGGATGTGTTCCGCGTCATGCCCGAGTACCTGCGCGACGTGCACCGCCACAGCGAGGAAGTGAACTTCTGCGATTACGGCATACAGTTGAGCCGTGGGTTCCGCGCGCTGAAGCTCTGGCTCTCCATCAAGACGTTCGGGATGGCGGCATTCCGGGAGGCAATCGCGTGGGGCATGCACCTGGCAAAGTTCGCCGAGCAGCGATTGCGCGCATCGGGCAAATGGGAAATCGTGACGCCGGCGGCGCTCGGCATCGTAACCTTCCGCTGGACGGGTGATGACTCCGTGACGCAGCGGCTGGTCGGCGCGATGATCGCGGACGGGTTCGCCCTGGCCACTTCGACGCAACTTGAAAAGCGCCCGGCACTGCGCTTCTGCACCATCAACCCGAGGACCACCGAACAGGACATGGCCGACACCATCGAGCGGCTCGAGGATATGGCGTCGAAGTTATAGCTGAAAGGATTCGCCGGGCCGCGGCATCTCCCTCGCGTAGGAGGAAGCAATGCCACCTAGGCTCCTCGCACTGATCGCGTTGGCGGCGGCCGCTCAAGCGGCGCCCCGGCTCACACAAGGACAGCTCACCAGCCTCGATTCCGAGGGCATACCGCGCGCCGAATGCCCGCTAAAACACACCGCCGTCAAAGCGGAGATCAGCGGCTTCCTCGCGCGCGTAACCGCCACCCAGGAGTTCCAAAACCCGCTCAACGAGAAGATCGAAGCGGTTTACACGTTCCCGCTGCCGCAGCGCGCCGCAGTGGACGACATGGTCATGCTCGTAGGCAACCGCACGGTTCGCGCTGTGATCAAGCGGCGTGAAGAGGCGCGGCAGATCTACGAGCAGGCGCGGGCGCGCGGCAACGTTGCGAGCCTGCTCGATCAGGAACGCCCGAATATCTTCACCCAGCACGTCGCCAACATCATGCCCGGCGAGACCGTAAAGATCACTCTCAGCTACGTCGAGACGCTTGAATACGAAGACGGCACGTATGAATTCGTCTTCCCGATGGTGGTGGGCCCGCGGTACATTCCGGGGCGGCCCACAGGACGCCAGGGCGGCGGCTGGTCCCCCGATACGGACCGCGTGCCGGACGCCTCGCACATCACTCCGCCCGTCGCGCCTCCGGGCACGCGCGCAGGACACGACATCTCCGTCGAGATCGCGCTCGATGCGGGCCTGCCGATCGACAGGCTTGAATGCCCGACCCACGAAGTTGCCGCGGAGCGCCCTGGAGTGGACCGCGCGCGCGTGCGTTTGAAGGATCAAAACGTTATCCCGAACAAGGACTTCATCCTGCGCTATGAGGTGGCCGGCCGCCGCATCACGGATGCGGTCCTTGCTCATCGCGGCGCGCGGGGAGGCTTCTTCAGCCTCATCCTCCAGCCGCCGGAGCGCGTGACTGTCGCCGAGATCACGCCCAAGGAACTCGTGTTCGTGATCGACACGTCGGGGTCGATGTCAGGCTTTCCCATCGAGAAGGCCAAAGAGGCGATGCGGTACGCGATCGACGGCCTGAACCCGCAGGACACGTTCAACCTCATCACCTTCAGCGGGGACACCAGCATCCTCTTCCCGGAGCCCGTGCCTGCCACCCCGGATAACATCAGGCGCGCGCAGGACTTCCTGGCGAGCAAGCGAGGCAGCGGCGGCACAGAGATGATGAAGGCGATCCGCGCTGCGCTCGACCCGTCCGACTCGCAAGAGCACGTCCGCGTGGTCTGCTTCATGACAGACGGCTACGTGGGGAATGACCGCGAGATCATCGCGGAGATCCAGCGGCACGCGAATGCACGCGTGTTCTCGTTCGGCATCGGGGCCTCGGTCAATCGCTTCCTGCTCGACAATATGGCGCGGCAAGGCCGCGGCGAGGTGGAGTATGTCGGCTTGAATGACGACGGATCGAAGGCGGCGAAGCGGTTCTACGAACGCGTCCGGAACCCCTTACTCACAGATATAGCCATTGATTGGAACGGCCTACCTGTTTCCGACGTGCAGCCGGCGCGCATCCCGGACTTGTTCGGCGCGAAGCCGGTTGTGATCACGGGACGTTACAACGGAAGCGTCACCGGGACAATCCGCCTCCGCGGCAGGATGGCGGGGCGTGAGTTTGCGCGTGAGATCCGGCTGAACCTGCCCGCGGCGGAGCCTCGCCATGACGTGCTTGCGTCGTTGTGGGCGCGGCGCAAGATCGAGGCGCTGTCACCGCAGCACTGGTCGTCCACTGCGATGGGCGACGACACGCGCGAGGCAATCGTGAAACTCGGGCTTGAGTTCAGGCTTATGACCGAGTTCACTTCGTTCGTCGCTGTTGAGGAGAGGATCGTCACCGAAGGCGGGCAGCCGCGTACGGTGCAGGTGCCGGTAGGTATGCCGGAGGGCGTTAGTCATGAAGGCGTCTTCGGAGAGCAGCAGAGTGCATTCAGGCAGACGAAGCTGATGGCTGCGCCTTCGCGCGGCTTCACCGGAGGGTTCATCCCTGGGGCGGCGCCAAACGCGCCCATGGCAGCCGAGCGCCGCCGCGAGATGGCTCCTCGCGCGGACGCAGAGAACGCACAAATCCTGGAGAAAGACAAGGGCTTCGCGGCGAAGCTCGCGCCCTCGCTCCTTCAAGCGTTCCGCAACGGCCGCCCCGGCAAGATTGCCGTCCAGGTGATGTTGAACGAGTTGACGCCGGCGGTAATGGCGCAACTGCGCGCACTTGGCTTCGAGGTACTGGCCGAGCCAAAGACCGGCAGAATCACGACGGGCAGAATCGAAGTCGCCAAGCTGCAAAAACTCGCCGAGTTGAAAGTTGTCAAGTACGTATCGGCGCTGTAGATGCCCAGGCGCGGGGGACGCTCGCCCGTCCCCCCGCACCCTGGCTGAACACCTACATCGCGATGGCCTCCAGGCTCTTGAGCTTCGCCGCGAGCGTCGTGCGTTTGAGGCGCAGCATTTGGGCCGCGGCCTTTTTGTTGCCCTGTGTACGCTTGAGTGCCTGTTCGAGGATGCTTCGTTCGATGCGGGTTACCGTGCCCTCAAAGTCCAGACCGTCATCAGGCAGGGGAATCGCAGCCGTGGCCGTAGCTGGAGGAATCTTTACGAGCGCCGGAGGGGTCAGCGGGAAATCCGACGGGTACAAATTTTTGCGTTCTCCGCTGAGAACGGCGGCGCTCGCAACTGCGTTCTCGAGTTGCCTGATGTTGCCGGGCCAATGATGCTCGGTGAGGCGCGCGAGCGTGTCCCGGCCAACCCGTTTCGATGGCAGCCCCTCCTCACGGCATGTCATCTCGATGAAGTGCTCGACAAGGAAGGGGATGTCTGCTGTGCGCTCCCGCAATGCGGGCACACGCAGCGTGAGCACATTCAGCCGGTAATAAAGGTCTTCCCGGAATCGCCGTTCCCGGATCCGGTCGCCTAGGTCGGCATTCGTCGCCGCGATGATGCGCACGTCGAGGCGAATCGGTTCCGAACTGCCCAGCCTCTGCACCTCGCGTTCCTGCAGCACCCTGAGCAACTTTGCCTGCGTTTCCGTGGAGATGTCACCGATTTCGTCGAGGAACAGCGTCCCGCGGTTGGCCATCTCAAAGCGGCCGATCCGCTGCTGCACGGCGCCCGTGAATGCGCCGCGCACATGCCCGAATAGTTCGGCTTCGAGCAGGGCATCCGGCAGCGCGTTACAGTTCACCGCTACCAGCGGCAGCGCCGCGCGCGGACTCGCCTGATGGAGTGCGCGCGCCACCAACTCCTTGCCGGTCCCGCTCTCACCGGTGATGAGGACGCTCGATCGCCGGGGGCCGGCGAGCCTGACAAACTCCGCCACGCGCTCCATTGCCGGGCTCTCACCGACGAGCAGCCGCCGCCAGGCTTCCGGAGCCGCAGTGCGCGAGGGCTGTCCGCTCCGCCACTGATCGAGGGTTCGAGCGATGTCGCCGAGCGGCGTCCGGCGCTCAAAGCACGCGGCTGCTCCGGCCCGCGCCATCCCCATGGCATCGTTCACGTCCGCAAAACGTGTACGAAGCGCGATGGGCACGCCGGCGGCAGTCCGTTGCGCCTGCTCCAGCCATTCCTGGACGCTCCAGCCCTCGAGCGGCAAATCGGTGAGGACGGCGTTGTAGGAGCACACATGAAGAGCGTCGATCGCCGCGGCTGCCCCGCTGACGACGTCCACCGTATAGTCTCCGAGCAACTCCAGCTTCTGGATGTCCCACTCCGCCAGCGGCGATTCGTCCGAGCAGACCCAAAGAATGCGCATATCTGAGATGACCGTCGAACAGTAATCGGCAGTCGTCAGAAAATGTTTAGGACTTCGGTACCTTAGATTGCGAAACTGAATCGCCTTAGCCGGCCCGCGGAGGTCCGCGGCCCCTATTTCAGCAGCGGCAGAATCGCCTTATCCAACTCGGCGTCGCTGAAGTCGACCAGCCGCACGTCCCTGTGCAGGCTCCAATGCTCCACGTGCTCGACGGGCTCATTGGGCGCGACTTTGGTCATCGGCCCGAGAGTCTCCATCTCCAGAAACTCGTTATTCGTGAACGTCTCGAATGAGCAGCCGAAATCCGGGTACGTCTTGGAGGGATCTGGACGATATTGCTTCAGGAACAGTTCGCCCTGCAAGTAATAACCGGCCCACGTGCGTGGATTGAACAGCCCGAGCTTCTGCGGTTCGGCATTCTGCGGGTCCTGGCGCAGCATCAGGTACTTCTTGGTGAATTTCCAGCGCTGGTCGGAGAGATCCGTATAGGCCCACATCACCAATGGATTGGTTGCCTCGAGATTCTCGGGGTGCCTGCCGCGCGGCGGGAAGCCGGTGACGGCCGTCCCACCCTGCGCCATCATCGTCAATGCCCACGGAGCAAATTCGAGAGGGAAAAGCGTCTTGTTGATGATGCGGTGCTTGACGGTGACGCCGGCGCCTGAGGACGCCATCTCCACCGCAATCTCTTTCTGCAGCCCGGTCAGCGGCTCAACCGGTTCGCGGGCGATCACGCCGTTGGCGGTCACTTGGACCTGCACCGCCACGTTATCCGGCGCCCACGTCGCGATTGCGTCTTCGGGCGCCTTCCACACACGGTGCCCACCGCGTAATTGGAATTTCTCCTCGCCAGTCTTGCCGAGCTGGTCGGGGTATTCCTTCAACAGGTTCTGTCCGCCAACGAAGCCATAGCGCATGATGCGCGGACCAACGTCGCCGGTGACGACCAGCTCGATCTCGCCATTGGTGACGCGATAACTATTGGGCCAGCCCTTGTAATTGACTTTCTCGACTTTTACCGCAGCGTCAACTGTCATTGTGATTGCCACCGCCATCAATATGCGCCCGAAATCTTTGAGCATCTGTCTCTCTCCTCCGCGGGGGACATGCGAGTAACACATCCTGAGTGCCCTGACGGCTCAGTTGATTTCCAAGTCGTCCTTCGCCGGCAGTTTCGGAAATGGTCCGTGTGGCTCTACCTGATACCAATAAGCCACCGAGGCAATATCGTCCTTGAGGGGCAGATATTTCCCTCCGCCGCGCCATCCGAGAGCCTGGATCGTTACGCGTAGGTCGCTCTCAAACCGGACGGGATCCGCAATGTGCCACCGATACAACCCAAACCTCTGCTGGGACTGGTACAAGCCATCGGGCTTGATGACCTGCGCCAGTCCGGTATAAGGTGTTGTGAACTCCTCGTACTGGCGCTTCTCCTTGTTCTCGAAATTGTAGGAGCCGCAGAAATAGTCTTCCGTCCCGGTCCCGGCAATCGTGGGGAACTGGCGATCGCCATCCATGAAGAACTTTATCTCGCCCTCACCCCACCACCCGCTGTTATTGACGCCCCACGCCATATAGGTGCCAACATAATGGCCCTTGCCCTTCAGGTTATCGATGATGGTATACGTTTCCTTGTAAGGAAGCGGATTCACCCTGCGGAACTGCGCATGGAAGTAGGCGGCGTCTTTCGGTACCTGGGTGAGAGTGTAATCAATCTGGTAGTAAAGTCTCATAGGTTTGTCATCCAGGTTTTCCATAGTGATCAGGGCGCTCTTCCGGAACGGCATCGGCCAGTACGAATTGAAGGCGCTTCCCGGGTTTACGCAAACGGCCAGCGACTGGATCGGCGCGTACTTGCCCCAGCCCATCGCAAAGAAGTCACCCACCGGCGCCTCGACGGAAGGCTCCTTCTCTCCATCCCAGTACATCCTGAGGATGGAGTAGCGCCAGTTGCCAGTTGGGGTCATCCAGATGTGCTGGATTGCGCCCTGACCGTCAATCTGCGCAAGAGTGAATGTCTTGCCCGGCTCAATGATGACAAACGGATTGACTTTCCAGCCTTGGCCGAGATCGCGAGCAGCGTCAGAGGCGGTCCCCTGGACGGCCATGCCGCCCTTTCCCTTTTCGCCCGTTAAGTTCTCCGGGCTGATCGACAAGCTCTTCGCGTTCGAGGTTCTATATAGGGTACTCAGGCTGCCCGATACAGCATCGAACTGGCCGTCTTGAGCCGACAAACCGGCGGCAAAAAGCAAGGCCGCTGGGACGGCGAATCTCCCGAGCTTAATGTGCGCCAATGTGTCTCCTCCAGTGAACATCCGAGTACACGGACGGCTCCCGGGTGTTCAGCACGCTCGAATATACCATTTGGCCAACAACGTTTCCCTTGGATCCGCGATCGGACACCCAGTTCCTTGGACATGCGAGTGTGACTTCCCTGCGCTGCTGCCGCTGCGCCTGTCCGCGCCGTGCGATCAGCGCGACCGGCCACAGAGCGCATTAGCCGAGCCACTTTCGGTGTGCTAACCTGATCCATGAGATTCGAGCGGGAGTAATTCAGTGGTAGAATGCCAGCTTCCCAAGCTGGACGTCGCGGGTTCGAGTCCCGTCTCCCGCTCCATCCGCTTCAATCACTTGGGCTGAACGCCGGCAGCGGGGCAGACCCGAATCCCAAGCTTCCAATCGCCGATATCGCCGAGATAAGGCTTCACGTCGGTGGTGGTGATTGATGCCGCGCGGCGTGCCTCACGTACCAGTACTGTTCCTCGAGCCCTTGCACCGAAATTCATTGCCCCACATCGGCGCTGTGATCGCTTGCTCCCGGGATGGTCCCCGCCAGTCCCGGGTGGCCGAACTGACGGACACGGTGCTGTATGCCGACGGCTGGGAGCGTCCGGAGCTTTCGAAGCGTGATCGTGGCGACCGTGGCCGCGCTGATTCCGCTGAACCGTCCGACCAGCTTCGGTCACACCTCGGCATCGCACTCAAGAACGGAGTGACGCAGGACGAGTTGATCGAGACGATCACTCACCTCGCGTTTAACGCCGGCTGGCCCAACGCGGTAAGCGCCATCGCCGTTGCGAGGGAAGTTCTCGGGAACAATTGAGATAGGCGCATGCAGTAGGGAGAAAACAATAGTTTCATCGCCCTGCGGCTGTTCCCAGCGACCTTTCTTACTTCGGCGAGCGCGCAGGAGGCGAGAACAAACGGGTCAGAGCAGGCGCCCACGTCAAGAGCTATTAGCGTAGGGCCCAGCATCGCGCATGGAAAGCATGGCGAAGCAAACGGGCACTCGTTGATTTCAAACGGTTTGGAGTGGCTGGGAGGCAGGGACTCGAACCCCGATACGCAGATCCAGAGTCTGCAGTCTTACCATTAGACGACCTCCCAGCAAGGAGGAATCACTATTCTAGCATCGAGCCCTGGAACCTTGGCAAGAGGCGTGCTCTTATGAGCGCACAGGGACTTCGACGGGGCTCCCGCGGTTGTTAAAATGAATCCCATGCATCACTTCGGAGCACTCGTCCTGACTCTTGCTGCGCTGGTTCAAGGGCCGCCCGCACCGGCGCAGGCAGCAGATGCTCCACCGGCGGTAGAGCAGGCGCTCCGTGCTCGGATAACCCAGTTCTTCCAGGCGCACGTGGACGGCAAACCCCGGCTGGCAATGCCGCTTGTGGCCGAGGATAGTCAGGACTACTTCTTCGCGGCGGAGAAGCCTAAGTACCCTGGCTTCGAGATTGCCAGCATCCAGTTCTTCGACGATTTCACCCGGGCCGTCGCGGTTGTGAACTGCGAGCAGGAGATCACTGTGCAGATGTTCGGGAAACAGCGCGTGAAGATGCCCAGGAAGACCAACTGGAGAATCGAGAACGGCCAGTGGGTGTGGTTCGCCACGAAGGAGGAGCGCGAGGGAGGAGCGGAGGGCATTACGCTCGGGACGCCCGGTAAAGCAAGCTCGAACCTGCCGGGGCCGAGCGGCGCTGAAGTGCGCCTCGACATCATGAAGGGCGTCTCGCAGTTGAAGACGGATAAGAACGAGATTCGGCTTCAGGCGGCGCGGGAATCGTCGGATTCGGTGACCGTTCTCAATCCGATGTCCGGTTGGGTGACGATCGAGGTTGTGCTGCCGCCCGAGGTACCAGGCCTCACCGCCAAGATCGAGAAGAAGGACGTTCCGCCGAAAGGGACCGGGCGGGTAGAGTTCGAATACAAGCCGACTGGTCCGCTGACTGCGCTGGAGCACCGAGCCGTCATCCGGCTCTTGCCCATGGGGCGCCTGTTCCCGGTGAAGGTGGTGTTTCAAAAGGAGGCGGAGCAGCCCGTAGCACCGGCGAAGCCTGCGGCTGCGCCGCCGACGGTGAAGAAGAAGCCGGCGGCCAAGAAGGGTCGCTGAAAATCGAGTTAGCTTGCGAGTTTTCTATCAGGGCATCGGCTTCAGCCGTGCCGACTGGTCAACCAAAGACATCGGGCTTCAGCCCCCGGAAACTTCAGCAGGGGCTGAAGCCCCAACTTCTTACTGATCAAGCGGCACGACTGAGGTCGTGCCCTGATACGAACCGGCTAACGGTCCGTCCTCAGCCGCTCGCGCGTCTTATCCGGGCGCGGTCGGGCGTGCCCCCGGCCGCTACGTACGCCCGCTAAAACCGGCCGCACTCGCCGCCCGGCTGAACCGGACTGGGGTCCGGTTCGCGGACGAGGGCGCCCGGCCGACGCCGTATTATTGCACCGCCGCTACCGGCAGAATTACTTCCGGGCCGTACACTACGGTCTCGGGGGCTGTCTGGACACCTAGTTTGAGTTTCAGGTCGCCCACCGGCACCGCTGGAACCTTGAAGTCCACCGAGAACACGCTGATCATGCCCTCGGCGTATGCGGACGTGACTTCACCGGCGCCGACCCCGCCCAGGATGACCACGGGCGTGAACTCAGGCTTCTGGCCCGCGGCACCGTATTCGTTCGTCGCCGCGCTCGGGACAACCGGGCCGAGGCCGGTTGCGAAGATCCGCAATGTCTCTCCTGGGCGCGCCGGATTCGACGGCGTAATCACCGCTCCGTCCGTCATCCGGTTCGCCACAGCAATGGTCTTGTTCTCCGCGAGCCAAGTGAACACGCCTGGCATGGCGTTCAGAACCTCGATCCCTGGAACGTCCACGTCGAAAGGAGTCTCCGAGCCGATTCCGGTTCTGACCTTGAGCTTGACGGCCCCCTCCCGGACCTCCCACGGCATCTGCAGGCTCACCTGCCCCAGATTCTCCCCGATGTTGCAGACGGAGAACATCGGTGCGGCCACGCCCTGTTCCCCGAACAGGAACTCCATGTTCGCGAGCCGGACCGGCAGTTTCCCCGCTGCATCCGCGCCTGTAACGCACTCGCCGAGCGCAATCTCCGGAGCTCCGGTCAGCAAACCTTTGGCCTGAACAGTCACAATACCCCCCACCGGAATCCCGGGCAGGAAACTCGCGCCATTCAGGAACGTAGCCTTGCTCACGGCGGGGCCTTTGACCGTCGCCTTGAATGTCGCCTGCCCCAGACCGGATTTGAGCAGAACCTCGACGTCTCCGGGTAGTGCACCCAAGGTCAACCAAGTCGAAACTCGTCCGTACGAATCCGATTGCTTCGCGGACTCGCCCACAACTGCGCTGCCCTTGACTACCTCAAAAGTCGCATCAGCGTACGCGACCGGATTTCCGTTGGCGTCCTTCATCTCCGCTACTAGAGGTGCCGGCAACTTCAGTCCCGGTAAACCGGACTGGTTATCGCCCCCTTTGATGACGATCGTCTTCGCGGGACCGGGAACAACGCTGACACGAAGTTGCAGTTCGAAGGTCGGGATGCCTCCCACGCTAATGTGGAGGTTAGCCAAGCCTATCTTCCCACCGCCGACCAAATCGCAGACGGCCATCCCCTCGCTGTCGGTCAGCACGGGACCGCCGTTGCACCAGGCCGTCGGGCCAGTCGATGATTCGTAAACGGTCGACACGTTGACCGCAACGTTTGGCAGAGGTCGCGCCGAACCGATCTTCTCAGTCACCGAAATCCTGATCGCTCCAGTCTGAGGCACTCCGGACGGCGCCTTGATGACAGTGCCGATTTCTGGATGCTCGATGGTCGACTGGGGCAACTGGACCTCATAGGGCAGCACTGTCTCGAAAAACTCTGCGGAAGAGTCGCCGGAACGTGCAGTAACGATGTAGGCCACAGTGGCGGGTGTTGTGTTCAAGCCGCGGAAATGCACCAAAGCACGGCCATTCTCGGTCGTAAGGCACGTGATCTGCTGCGACCATATCTGACCCGGCACCACGGCGCATGCAGAGTCGCCTAGGGGAGCTTGAATCGATCCGCCGCCGTCTGTACCAGACTCCACCGGCGTCACCGTCCACACGACCTTTGCGTCCGGTATCGGCTTGCCGTCCTCGTCGCGAACTTCGACCTCAAGTTCTACTGGAAATGAACGACGTGTGGAAACGACCTCTCCATGGCCGCGGATGATGTGCACTCCGGCAGGTGAACCGATGTTGCCGCCGCCGCCCGTCCCGCTCACCACTACGTCGAACCGCTGACTGAAGGCGCCGGCCGCCGCCGTGACGTGGTAGGTCCCCTCCACTTCGGGTGCCCCCATCACGGCTTGCGCATATCCGTCACTGTTCGTGCGGTCCATCGCAACGATACCGCCGAAATCGCCGGCAGACCACGACACAGGCACGCCGGCAAGAGGTCGCCCGTCCTGCCCGATAGCTCTCACAATGAGGGGCAGGGTACGAGCGCCTTTTCCGACTGTTTGCGTCTTGCCGAATGCGAGGACGCTTGCCGGTGTTCCCGTCGCATTGCTGAACAAGTAGTTCAATACCGGTTTCGTGCTTGTCTTTCGTCTGACTGAATTCGATGCGATGTCCACGTGCCAGATTTCGCCTGAAGCGGCGGCCAGGTACACTGTGCTCGCGCGCGGCACCTCACGCGATACGGCGCTGGAGAGAAATGTCGCGGCCCCGACACTCTGGCCGGTAAACACGGCACCACTCAGGTATGTAAGCCGAGGGTCGCCCCGGTACAGTTTACCCGCCGATATCGCATAAAAGGTGTCGTCGGCCGCTGCTGCTAGCTCGCTCACGAGGTTTCCGCTCAACAGCCATATCGATTTCGTACTCTTCTGAACGAGATCGTAGGCGACCACGGCAGGCCCGCTGGGAGCGACGTTCCGAATCAGCATGTAGTGCCCGCTGGGGGTAAACACGGGCTTCGCCGCGACCGTCGTGGCCGGCAGCACAATAGAAGCATGCAGCGCCATCTGTCCGCCCTCGGACCCACCTCTAACTTCAAGAAGTGAATCATACACCCCGACGTACACCATGCCATTAGGGCCGACCGCAACGCCGTTCGGGTAAGACTTCAAATCCATGGAATCGACAACCGCGTTGATCGTCAGATCCACCGCGTGCAGTTTCATGTCGCCGCTCGTAATGAACGCGCGTCGGCCGTCGTGGCTGACGGCAATATCGGTAGGGGAGCCGATCGACTGTTCGCCCGCCTGAACCGATCCCTGCGACGTCAGCTTGTCCCCGGAGATGTCAAAGACATACACTGATCCCGCCAGCACAATTAACTTGTTCCCGGTAGGAGCGATCACCATCGTCGTCGCGGCCGGTCCGACAGCGACTTTCTCGAGGCCCGAGATCAGTTTGCCGGAGGCATCGGTGACACTCAGATAGGCTACGCCGCCAGAATTGGAAAGGAAAAAGAGCCGGTTGCCGCTGGGGGCTGCAATGGCTTTGAATGTGCCAGCCGCGACTTGGATATCGGTTAAGTCAGTGCTCGTGCCATTGCTTAAGAGATCGACTCGATCAACGATCGACCCTGCGCCGGGCAGAGCTGCCACACGCTCCTGCGCCATCGATCCGAACGCGGCGCACAGGAGGAGCATAACGGCCCAAACGGGCTTGTGTATTGCCATTCTCTTCACCTCTGGAAGTAGGACTAGCGCACGCAAGAGGCCTGCTGCGCCGGACACCAAACCCTGGAAATGCGGGGAAGCAGTAGTTTATCACGACTGGGGCAAAGTGCCCGGACTGAGGGAGAGAAATAGGGAAGAAAAGAACGAAAAAGGGAGGGGATTTC
>DATMXS010000442.1:0-13308 GCA_035561355.1 Bryobacteraceae bacterium
TGAACGTCGAATCCGATATAGTGGTCTACGATCATTAGGTTCTCCTGATTCGGGTTTCTGAGTCGGCTGTCGCGAGCCGGTCTCGGCATTGTAACCTTCGGGAGAACCTTTTTTCATAACGGTCCGTATACATCCAAACAGACGGAGCGCAAACCGTTCCTGTGTGCATTGCTTGGCCAGCGACCTCGTCATCCTGCCTGTACGAACGACCGCTCACACGCGCAGAAACGTCTCCAACTCGATCCCTGCCTCTTTCAAAATGGCGCGAAGGCTGCCCTCGGGCATGTCGCCGGAATGGTTCGGCACTGTTGTGTACCGGTTCGTCGCGGCGTTGTACCAGATCTCATGGGTGCCAGCCGCTTGCCGGTCGAACTCGAAGCCGCACGCCCGCAGCTTGCACGCGATCTCCCTGTAGCGGACCTCGGACAGCCGCGACACGCTACGCTGCCACCACGATGGTGTAGTCGCGCTGCTCCGACGCGGTCGGAAACGCAATCGGCCCTTCCCGCTCACGCCGTGCTTCGATCAGTTTCCTGGCAACGTCCCGTCGCCAAGGAACGTAAGGCGGACGCCCCCGTCCGCGAACCGGTTCCCCAGCCGGTTCAGCCGAGCGAAAGCTCGGCCGCCGTTCTGCAAAGCAGCGACAAAGCAGCGACTCGAGCAACTCGGCGCTCGTAAACGATTAAGCGATACCGGCTGGTCACCGAAGTAACGAAACGCTTGAGAGCAAAGAGACAGCGGTCAGGAGAGAACGGCCGCCAGCATGGAGCACTCCGCCTGAACTCGCGGTAACTCGGGAACTCGGGCCATAGGAATTGCGTCGAAGACTTCGATCGAGCAATCCAACCAGCTTCGAAATCCCTGGAGCTAGGCTCCGGGCGGAACGGAGGACATATGCCGATCTCCGAATATTACCCGTACCGGTCGGAGGAGGCCCGCAATCGCTGTTTCGCCCACTTGGACGCGGCCGCGGCCAGGACGTGGCCGCGTGACTCCCGTGAGCAAGTCGTGGCGACAACTTACGGCCGGACGCTCGTTCGCGTCACTGGGCCCGCGGCCGGACGGGCCCTTGTGCTGCTCCACGGAGCCGGCGCGACATCGCTCATGTGGTCGCCCAATATCCGCGCGCTATCGGAAGAGTTCCGGACGTTCGCCGTCGATCAGATCGGCGAATTCGGCAAGAGCATCTGCTCGACCCCTGTCCATGGCATCGCGGATCTGCTCGGGTGGCTCGACGAGTTGTTCACAGGGCTGGACCTGGACCGCGGGTTCAACCTCCTAGGAGTCTCGTACGGCGGCGCATTGGCGGCCCAGTATGCTCTGAAGTTCCCAACCAAGCTCGACAAAGTTGTCCTTCTCGCCCCGGCCAATACCGTTCTGCCTTGCGGGAAAGCGTTCTGGACGCGGCTCGTTTTGGCGGCGATCTTACGCCGCCGGGGCGTACCGTCGTTTATGCGCTGGGTCTTCGCGGATATGACAAAGCGCGATCCCGCATGGGTCGACTCCGTCGTGGAGGAGTTCTTCCTCAACATGGAGAGCATGGAGCGGCGCTGGCCCGTTATCCCGCCCGTTATGACCGATGCGGCCTGGCGCACCCTGACCGTACCCGCGCTGTTCCTGGTCGGCGAGCACGAGGTCATCTACTCGCCCAGGAAGGCCGTCGCTCGGCTGAAGCGAGTGGCTCCAAGCGTCACAACGGAGATTGTCCCAGACGCCGGACACGACCTCACTGTGGTTCAGGCCGAAGCGGTCAATCGCCGGATCGTGAAGTTCCTGCGACAACGGGAATCGAGCGCTGCCGGAGCGCCCACATGATATAGACCTGCTTCGGCTCCAGGTTCTCGCAGCCGGAAATGTGAAGCCTCCAGGGATTCACACGGCTGCCGGAAATACAAACGCTGCTGCGGCAGGAATGCTCCGCCGGTCATCTGTTAGCCTCGGAAACACCGGTAGGCGAAGGTTCGGCGCCATCAGCCTCGGCGAAACGGCTGGTCCGCGGCTGTGGTGGCCCATTTCAGCACACGATTCATGTGACAGGTGCAGCCTCTTTAGCGGGACTTCGTTCGAGTTCCAGATTGACCTCATCGCCGCCTACCTGCTCGAATCCGAGCCGCTTATACAGGCGGATCGCTGGATTGGAGAGGGCTACCTGAAGGCGCGCGCGGCGACTGGAACGATCCGCTTCTTCGAGATAGGTTTCGAGGACCCCAGCGCCGAGACCGTTGCCACGGAACTGCGGCGCGATGACGATGTCTACGATACGGAGCTCCTCGTGTGAGCGGGCGACGATGATGTGTCCTGCCGGCTGTCCCTCGACCAGCACGATGCTGTGTTCCGCATGCGGAAAGTGCTCGGCGTAGCCGCGGGTGGCGGCCTCGTATTGCATGCGCAGCAGTGCGCCGCGCATAGTTGGTTCCCAGGCGAAGGCGGCCAGGCGCTCAGCCATGGCGCCGGTAACCAGGTTGTAGACGAACGGTTCGTCGTCGGCAATGGCGGGACGCAGCTCGAATCGTGCGACCCGCGCCAGCCAGCCGCCCAGAACATCGCGGAGCCGCGCTCGAAACTCGTGCGCGTGCCGGTATTCATACCAGGGGAGGCCCGCGTTTCTTCGAAGCTCGGACCTGAAGCGGGCGGCGTCGGAATCGATAAGCGTACCGGGCGGCGCCGCCTTCAGCAATACAGCGATGTTCGGCGGGGCGAGCGAGCCGCGCGCGATCTCGAGAACTGGCCCGAAGTCCCGCTCTGACGCGCCGAAATCGTTGGCAAGGACCTGGACATAGAAGCTGGCATCGCGGATATTCTGCTCGATCAACGTCCGAAACGGCGCGAGCTTTTTCATCCGCGGGACGATCGATACCGCAACGAACAGCACACCGCGGGCCATAGCCGACTCTGCGTTCACTTCGGAAATGAGGTCGTGGAAAGCGCGGCGTTCCTCTTCCAATCCGTCGGGAGCCGCACAAAAAACGCGGCGCATCGCGTATGCCATGGCGGTATACTACCGCGAATTTAGGGAATAAAAGGTCTGAAAATGTAGCAATGCGCTCAGCCGTTGTAGTAGTCTCGTGCGGAGGCTTTCGCATGGAATGCTTCATTGGCCAACTTCTGTTGGTCCCGTACAACTTCTCACCAGTCGGCTGGCTGCCCTGCGAAGGGCAGCTTCTGAACATATCCCAGTACGACGTCTTGTTCAGTCTTCTGGGAACAACTTATGGCGGCGATGGGCAGACGAATTTCTCTCTGCCGGATCTTCGGGGACGGACTCCGATCGGGACGGGCACGTCGCCCCAATTCGGCACGTCATACCCCATCGGCGACAAAGGTGGTTGCGAGACGGTCGCATTGAATCTCAATTCGGCGCCCGCACACGGCCATGGCTTCCGTACCGCTGCCGTCACCGGCAGTCAAAAGAGCCCCGCAAATGCCACCCTCGCAGACGGACCTACCATTTACTCCACCGGAACCAGCGCGCCGGTGGCGATGGCGCCGTCTTGCACCTCGGCGGGCCAGAACCAGCCCCACGAGAACCTCGGCCCATACCTCCCCCTGCGGTGGATCATCGCCGTGGAGGGAATTTACCCGACGCCGGAATAGCATCGGAGGCAGAAAATAAATGGAACCATTCATCGGCCAATTACAACTGTTTGCGTTCGGTTTCGTTCCCAGGGGCTGGGTGCGCTGCGAAGGGCAACTTCTTCAGATTTCGCAGTACCAGGCGCTTTTCGCGCTGCTGGGCACCACTTTCGGCGGCAACGGCACGACCACGTTCGGGCTGCCCGATCTGCGGGGAAGGGCGGCCGTGGGAGCAGGCCAGATGACCGCCGGCAGCTTCTATCCGTTAGGTCAAGCCGGCGGCCTGGAAGGCGTCCAACTTACACCGGACAACCTCCCGGCTCATAACCACATGATCCTGGCCACCACCGGCGCGACGAACACCGGACGCCCGCCCGGAACTCTCCTCGGGGACACCGGAGCCGGTGGACCCGCGATGTATGCGCCGCAATCAGGTTCGTCACCGGCAGCGCTGGCTGCGGCCGCCGTAGCGCCGGCCGGCGAAAGCCAGAGACATGAAAACCGGCAGCCCTACTTGACGATGACTTGGGCAATCGCACTGCAGGGCATCTGGCCGAGCCGGGACTAAGGGAGGAAACCCATGGACGTGTTTATCGGATCCTTGATGCTGGTCCCCTACAACTATGAGCCGCACGGTTATGCGTTCTGCGACGGCAGGCTTCTGCCGATCTCTCAGAACGCAGCCCTCTTCGCCCTGCTCGGTACCCAGTTCGGCGGGGACGGGAAGACGACATTTGCACTGCCTGACCTGCGTGGGCGCGTGCCCATCGGAGCGGGCCAGGGCCCGGGTCTGCGCAATTATGTCCAGGCCCAGACGGGCGGAACCGAGAAGGTCGCCTTAAATCAATCGCAGATGCCGAGCCATGCCCATTCCATCTGCGCCACCGCCGCGACGGCGTCCCTATCCAACACCAACGGAGCGCTGCTCGGCCGGCCGGCAAGCGGTAACGTCTACTGCTCCGGTGGCACGGCAAATACGCAGCTCGCGCCGGATACCGTTGTGCCGGCAGGGGCGGGCATGCCGCACGAGAACCGCTCGCCGTACGTGGCCATGAACTGGATCATTGCGCTGCAGGGCATTTTCCCGCAGCGGCCGTAGAACTCGGGGAATCCCCGCTCCCCTCCGGTTGCGGCTCGGGACGAATGCGAGTTCCGGGCCGCGCACCCAAAAAATTCGGACTTGATTATCCTAAAAACCCTATAATCGTTACCGCTAACGGAGGAACTCAGTGTTCCGGCTCTCTTGCTCTTGCGGCATTTTCGCCCTCCTTGTGGTCCTGGCATCCCCCTGCGCAGCGCAGACGACCTTCAATAACTCCGCACCGATCACTATCAACACGAGCGGAGGACCGGAGCCGATTTATGCAGCCCCCAGCGATATTGCGGTTTCAGGGCTCTCGGGAACGGTGACCGACGTGACCGTAACGCTGCGCAACATTAATGACGATTTTGATTTATGGACCACCACCGTGCTGCTGACCGGGCCTGGCGGACGAAAGTTGGTGCTCGTCTCGAAGGCGGGTTATGCAGATTTGGGGCCGCTCACGAACTCCACTCTCATCCTCAGCGACAGCGCGGGCAGTCTGATCCCGAGGACCTGGGCCTCCCCTCCGAACAACACCACTGTGACGCACCGGCCAACAGCTTACGACGTGCCGGTTCTGTGGATGCCGGGCGGTGTCAACGTGTGTGGAGGGGCTTGTCCGCTACCGGCCACTCAGGGCTCTAACACGCTGTTGGGCACCTTCGGCGGCATCGACCCGAACGGAACCTGGAGTCTCGGGGTGCGGCTCGAAAGCGGAGTAGAGGTCCTCACCATCGCCGGCGGCTGGAGCATCACGCTCACGGTCGCAGCTTCTGCCGCTCCCACCACGACCACGCTGACCTCCTCCCAGACTCCCTCCTACACCACCAATCCCGTCACGTTCACCGCCAGCGTTGCCAGCGGCGGCAATCCCGTCAGCGGCCAGGGTGCGATCACCTTCAAGGACGGCAGCACCCTGTTGTCCGGGCCCACTCCGATCGACGCATCCGGACAGGCCACGTACACCACCCCTGCGCTTACCGAACGCACGCACGCGATCACGGCGGAATATTCCGGCACAAGCACCTATGCCCCCAGCAGCGGCAGTGTGACACAGATTGTGAAGCGACACGCGACCATTGACGGCAACAGGTTCTGCAACCCAACCGCGATCACCATTCCCGAGTCGGGCAAAACGGGCAACCAACCTACAGGGGACGCGGCGAGCCCGTATCCCTCGTACATGGATGTAAACCTGCCGGGTGTCATCTCGAAGCTGACGGTCTCGTTGAATGGCTTAAGTCACGGAAGCATCTCCGACGTGGACATGATGCTGGTCTCCCCCATGGGCCAGAAGTTCGTGCTCTGGTCGGACATCGGAACTCAAGCCCCGGTGAACAGCCTGAATCTCGTGCTGGACGACACGGCTGTCTCGGCACTGCCTGATTTTTCAAATCCCGCATCGGGAACATATCGCCCGACTTCTTACCCCGGAAGTTACACGGACCAGTTCCCCATCCCTGCTTCCGGGGTCTTCTCCTGGCCGGCTCCGGAGGGCTCCGCGACACTGGCGACCTTCAATGGAATCAGCCCGATCGGAGAGTGGGCGCTGTACGTCATGGATCAGCGTTTGGGGAACGCCGGCTCGCTCGCGGGCGGCTGGTGCCTGGACTTCGCCCTGGCGACGCCGGACCTGACCATCGCCAAGTCACACACAGGTAACTTCCGGCAGGGCGGCACGGGCACGTACACCCTGACGGTGACGAACTCCGGCGGCGGACCCACGTCCGGAGCGGTCACTGTCACCGACACGCCGCCCGCAGGCCTGACCGTCACGAATATGAGCGGCACCGGCTGGATTTGCGACACACCGGCTCGGACGTGTACGCGCAGCGATGCCCTGGCGGCGAGTGCGAGCTATCCCGCGATTACGGTCGCTGTGGATGTGGCCTCGACGCAACTGCCAACGTCACCAATACCGCCTCGGTCTCCGGAGGTGGAGACGTCACGCCCGCCAACAACAGCGCCAGTGACCCCACCACCGTTGACTTGGTCGCTAACCTGACCGTTGCCAAGACACATACGGGCAATTTCACCCAAGGGCAGACTGGAGCCACTTACACCGTTACGGTACGGAATTCCGGCGCCGGCCCGACAACGGGCTCTGTCACCCTTCACGAAACGGCGCAACCCGGCTTTACTGTCACAGGGATGTCCGGCTCCGGCTGGACCTGCAACACCGAAACGTGTACCCGAACCGATGCCTGGCCCGCCCTGACGGACTATCCGGCGATCACGGTCACGGTGAACGTCGCCAACAACGCCGCTGCCGGCGTGACGAATTCGGTGACCGTCTCGGGCGGTGGCGAGTTGGACGTCTCCGATAACATTGCGAACGATCCTACGACGATCAGTCAGCTCGCCGACCTGATGATCGCGAAGACTCACAGCGGTACCCTCCGGCAGGGGCAGACGGGCGCGCACTACACCTTGACTGTGACCAACAGCGGGAGCGGAGCGACATCGGGGCTGGTGACGGTCACGGACATGCTGCCGGCGGCGCTGACGGCGACGGCACTGGCAGGCGACGGCTGGACCTGTACTCTCGGGACCGTCTCCTGCACGCGCGGCGATGTCCTGGCGGCGGGCCAGGCGTACCCGCCGATCACACTGACTGTGGACCTGTCGGCAAACGCGCCGGCGAATATCACGAACACGGCGACAGTCTCCGGAGGCGGCCAGATCATCACCACCAACGACACCGCTTCGGACGTGGCGGCCGTGACGCAAGTGGCTGACCTGGCGATAGCAAAGACGCACTCGGGCAACTTCCGCCAGGGGCAGCCCGGGGCGCAGTACACCATTACCGTAAGCAATACGGGGCCCGGCCCCACCGTGGGCGAGGTCACGGTGACTGACACGCTGCCGGCCGGCTTGACGGCAACGACTCTCGGAGGCACGGGCTGGACCTGCACTCCCGGGACGCTGACCTGCACGCGCACTGACGTGCTGGCCAGCGGGGCGAGTTATCCGGCGATCACGCTAACGGTGTCGGTGGCGAACAACTCGTCGGCGAGCGTCACGAACTCGGTAGCCGTTTCGGGCGGCGGCGAGTTGAACACATCGAACAATACGGCGAGCGATGTCACGACGGTGGAACAGGTGGCGGACCTCGTCGTAGCGAAGTCGCACGTGGGCAACTTCACGCAGGGCCAGACCGGCGCGCAATACACCATCACGGTGAATAACACAGGGCCGGGGCCGACGGTAGGCACGGTGACGGTAGCTGACTCGCTACCCGCGGCTCTGACCGCGACAGGTCTGCACGGAAGCGGCTGGGGATGCGTGCTGGGGACGCTCACCTGCACGCGAAGCGACGTACTGGCCGGCGGCGGGAGCTATCCCCCGATCACGTTGACGGTGACGGTGGCGCACGACGCTGCCGCTGACCTGACCAACAACGTGAGCGTCAACGGCGGCGGCGAGTTGAACTCAACCAACAATGCAGCGGCGGATTCGACCACCATCGTCCAGCTTGCCGATCCGGCGGTGACGATGACGCACGCCGGCCACTTCACGCGCGGCCAGCAGGGGACGTATACAGTCACGATCAGCAACCTGGGCTCGGCGCCCACGACGGGCAGCGTGACGGTGACAGATACGCTCCCGGCCGGCCTGACGCCGGCCGCGATCTCGGGCGCCGGCTGGACCTGCACGCTCGTTCCGCTTTCCTGCACACGTGCCGACTCAATTGCTCAAGGCGAAAGCTACCCACCGATCACCGTGACGGTGAACGTGGCCACGGATGCGGGCACGCCTCTGATGCACACCGTCACGGTCGCAGCCCTTTCAGACGTCAACCCGGCCAACAACACGGCGACCGACCTCACCGTCGTCCTGGTGGTCCCGAGCCTTACGTGGGACACGCCGGCCCCAATCACTTACGGCACAGCGCTGAGCGCGACGCAGTTGAACGCGTCTGCGGCCGTCCCGGGAGCGTTCGCCTACTCGCCGGGCCTGAACACAGTGTTGCCCGCGGGGCCGCATACGCTGAACGTGACGTTCACGCCCGATGACCCGAATACCTTCGCGCCGGTCACGGCTAGCGTGAACCTGACCGTGAGCAAGGCCACGTCCGTTATCGGCTGGACCGATCCCGCGCCGATCCCGTACGGCACGGTACTGAGTGCAACGCAGTTGAACGCCGCGGCCGGCGTGGCTGGAACGTTCGTGTACTCGCCCCCGGCGGGCACGATCCTGACTGCCGGTAGCCACACCCTGACCGTGACGTTCACGCCCGCCGACACGGCCAACTACAACATCGCGACTGCATCCGTGACACAGGTGGTGAGCAAGTTGACGCCGGTCATTACCTGGGCGGACCCGGTGCCGATCGTTTATGGCACGGCACTGAGTGCGACGCAGTTGAACGCGTCTACCACGGTGGCTGGAGCGTTTGTGTACTCCCCCGGCGCGGGCACGGTCCTCGCCTTCGGCAGCCATAACCTGAACGTGACGTTCACGCCCACCGACACGGCCAACTACAACGCCGCGACTGCGTCGGTGACGCAGGTGGTGAGCAAGGAAACGGCGGTCATCACCTGGGCGAACCCGGCGCCGATCGTTTATGGCACGGCACTGAGTGCGATGCAGTTGAACGCCTCTACCACGGTGGCGGGAACCCTTACGTACTCGCCCGCCGCCGGTACGGTCCTCACCGTCGGAAGTCACGCTCTCAACGTGACTTTCACCCCCACGGACACGGCCAACTACAACGGTGCGACTGCGTCGGTGACGCAGGTGGTAAGCAAATCGACACCGGTCATTACGTGGGCACCGCCTGCGCCCATCGGTTATGGCACGGCCCTCAGCACGACGCAGTTGAACGCGTCTACCACTGTGGCGGGAACGTTCGTGTACTCACCCACTGCGGGCACGGTCCTCCCGGCCGGCAGCCAAACGATGAACGTGACGTTCACACCCACGGATACGACGAATTACAACAATGCGACGGGATCGGTGACGCTGGTTGTGAACCAGCAGACGCCGGTCATCACGTGGGCGACGCCCGCAGCGATCACCTATGGCGCCCCGTTGAGCGCGGCGCAGTTGAACGCGACGGCCAATGTGGCGGGAACGTTCCTGTTTTCGCCCGTTGCGGGCACGGTCCCGGGGGCTGGCATCAATACCCTCAGTGTGACGTTCACGCCCACGGATTCGGTCAACTACAGCGCCGCGACGGCCTCCGTGGCGCTGACGGTGAACAAGGCGGCGCCGGTGATCACCTGGGCGACGCCGTCGGCGATCGTCTACGGCACGCCTCTCGGAGCCGCGCAGTTCTCGGCAACGGCGAACGTGCCGGGAACGTTCGCGTACGCGCCGTCCGCAGGCGCGGTGCTGCCCGCAGGCGGCCAAACGCTGAACGTGACGTTCACGCCCGCCGATTCGGGGAACTACAACACAGTGACCGCCAGCGTGACTCAGTTGGTAAACAGGGCCACGCCCACGATTACCTGGCCTAACCCGGCCCCGATCAGCCCTGGTACGGCTTTGAGCGCGGCACAATTGAACGCCACTGCCGCCGTTGCCGGTACGTTCGTCTACACGCCGGCCGCGGGCACGATGCTGCCCGCCGGCATCCATACCTTGAACGTGACCTTCACACCTGCCGACCCAGCGAACCACAACAACGCCGCCGCCAGCGTGACTGTGGTGGTGCGGGAGAATGCTCAGTCGATCTACTTTCCGCCGATTGCCGACCGCTGGTATCGGGACACTCCGGTTCTGTTGGCGGCGACCGCGTCTTCAGGCCTTCCGGTGAGCTATGCGGTGGTCTCCGGACCAGCGAGGGTCAGCGGCAGCATGCTCACGGTCACGGGGCCGGGGCGGATCTCGGTGCGCGCGTCACAGCCGGGCGGCGGAGCATGGGAAGCCGCCGAGGATGTGGAGCAGTCATTCGTGGCCGGCTACCGCACCGAGGTGCGCGCAGTTCCCGGCCTGACGGTTCGGATCGACGACGCGGGAGTGGCGGGAGGATCTGCGTTTATCTGGGAGCCGGGCACGTCGCACCGGATTGAGGTTCTGCCGTTCCAGGCGATTATGCCGGGCAGGGGGTACCGGTTCGCGACTTGGTCCGATGGCGGAGCACGCGAGCATATCATTACCGCAGCGGCGGCCGATGCCATCTATACAGCGAACTTTGTCCTGCAATTTCAGCTCATTGTGGACGTGCGGCCGGACCCGGCGGCCGGCACGGTTGTCCCGGGTACCGGCTTCTTTGATGCCGGAACCACGGTAGCGCTCGAGGCGCGCCCGAACGCGGGGTACAGCTTCGTGGGCTACAGCGGCGACGCCGCCGGCCCGAATCTCGCGATGACCGAACCGCGGTCAGTGACCGCGACGTTCGCTGCGGGGCCGAAACTCGAGGCGGTAACGCAGGCGGCGTCTTTCCTGCCCGGGCCGCTCACGAGCGGCGGGTTGTTCACGGTTTGGGGCTCGGGGCTGGGCGGGAGCACGCTAGCGATCACGGATAGTGCAGGCGTTGAACGCATGGCGACGGTCATGTATACCTCGGCGACTCAGGTGAACTTTCTCACTCCGGCGGGGCTGGCGAACGGACCAGCCGTACTGCGCCATACGGGCGAGGACGGACGTCAGGCGACATTGGCAGTGGAAGTGGCAGCCGTTGTCCCCGGCTTGTTCTCGGCGAACATGGACGGCCGTGGCGCGCCCGCGGGTCAAGTGCTTCGCCTGAACGCGTCCGGCGAGGAGATGTTCTCGGGCGCGCTGGCGCGATGCGCTGCCGGCAGCGGCTGCGACTGCGAGCCAATCGATCTCGGCGCACCGGATGACCAGGTGTTTGTGATCCTGTACGGGACGGGATTCCGGAACTACACCTCAATGCGCGCGACGATCGGCGGTGTCGAGGTGGACGTTACTTGGGCTGGCGCGCAGCCGACTTTCGCCGGCCTGGACCAGATCAACCTGCGCCTCCCGCGGGTGTTGGCTGGACGCGGTGAGTTGGAAGTGGCCCTAACCATAGACGGCAAGACCACCAACCTGCTGGACTTGGAAATGCGCTAGAACCGGCCGAAGATACGCACACCAGACGCCCTGGTCGCCTGTTCCCGCTTCCGCGGAACAGGGCGTGTCCTGGTGCCGAAGGGGTCGGCGCACATCAGCCTGGGAATCTTATCGCCGCGCGGGCCTTGTTTGAAATGCGCCAGGATGCGAGCAAGCGTGTGGATTCTCATGCTGAGGTCTCAGAGGCTGAAGAACGAGATCCTCGCGAGCTTGAACGACGCGACGCATCGCGGCGCAAAGCCGCGCGTCTGCCAATCTGGCGAGAGCGTACAGCGCATGCGCGACCTGCTTAGCAAAGAACCGACACGGGCCTTACAAGTTTCGAAAAGCCATCGTCGAACCCGTGTTTGGCCAGATCAAGCAAGCTCGCGGATTGAGGGGATTCTGTGTGCGAGGTATGGACAAGGCGAAAGCCGAGTGGCGCGTGATCTGCCTGACTCACAACCTACTAAAACTATTCCGGCGTTCCTGGTTGCCCCAGCCCGCATAAGCAGCCGCGAGACTTGAAGTTCTTATGCCCGCCCGGACGCAACATCTCGCCTGGCTGAATTAGGGAAAACAGCGAAGCCGCACCTTGGGACGACGTACGAAGCACGCCCCGCAGTTCTAAGTGACCGGCGTTGCGCCAAGAATTTCTTTCCGACAGGCTCACATGCTGTCCCTGTTTCCTCCACCTGTTTTGCTCCACCGATCGTGCTCTGATCGCGGCGACGGACAGACTCGCCTTCGGTTGACGTCGCAGCGGTGTATGGCGCTGGGTCAGGCTGCACTCCGGCGTGGCGCGTTGATCACCGCGGGTGCGTCTTTCCCGCAGCAGCGCTTATATTTCTGGCCGGAACCGCAGGGGCAGAGGGCGTTGCGGGGAATGCTCGCTGTGGTGTCTGCCGCTCGCGGCTCGTCGCTGGAGCGGGGCGGTTCACAGGGTTGCACGCCACCTCTCCCTGACGGTCGCGGCACGGTTGCACCGGTTTCATCTTGTCTGCGGATCGCTTCGGTCATGCGGACCATGCGGTAATCGGCCTGGAGGTCGGCGATGCCGTCGAGCGTTTCCTGCTGTAGCGGGGTTTCGAGGCGCACGGGGAAATTCCAGCCGCGCTTGGGGAACTGGGGCCGTTCGAGGATGGCGAGGGCGGCTTTGAGACGGACTTGGGGCGGGGTGCCGGGGTTTTCGAGCAAGTCCTGAAGGGTGCGGATGGCGGAGTGGGCGAGGTCGAGCATGTCGTCGGCGAGCGATTCGGTGAACTCGCGGCGGGCCTGTTCGACGGCGGCGCAGAATCGTTTCGATGTTCGCTGCCAGTGATGAATTGTGGTGCGGTGGACGCCGGCGGCGCGGGCGGCGGCCGAGACCGACATGCCCTGGGCAAGGGCAGCGGCTACGTGGGCCTGCAGCTCTGTGGGGCTCGCTTGGCTCGCGCTGGTAGCGTGTGGCGGGTGTCGCGTGGACGGCGCTTCAGAAGGTGATGAAAAGTGATGAACGGCGGCGCGGCCGCCCGGATCAGGAGCGGCCGCTTCGGGGTGAACAGCAACCGCTGAGGCTGGGTCGGGCACGGCGGCGCGGTCGTCCATCAGCACCGCCGCGGGTGATGAAAAGTGATGAATCGCAGTAGCTGACACTGGTTCGGTCCTCC
>DATMXS010000443.1:0-2531 GCA_035561355.1 Bryobacteraceae bacterium
TCACGGAAATGGTTGAACAGCGCCGCCAGGGGTGCGAGCGCATGATGGAGATGCAGCACAGCGCAATGCAGCACATGTCCGAACACATGGCGCAGGGGGGCGTTCAGATGCAGTGTCCGATGATGTCCCAGATGAGCGAGACCAAGAGGCCTTAGGAGGACCGCTCCGGGCCTGTGGGGCGTTTGCCCGACGGGGACACGCAGAGCATGTCCCCGTCGGGCGGTTGGTGTCTTGGCGCCGCCCGCACGCTTCTTGTTCGGCTAGTCCCTCGCGGGCAACGTGGCCGGTTTCGTCAGTTCAAACGTCAGCACCGACTCCGCCGGGATCACGGCGGCATCGCCGCGCGTCCCGAGCACCGCGGCCGTTCCCGCGCCGCCACCGGTCGCTGCGCCAATCGCGGCTCCCTTTCCGCCGCCTGCAATCGCGCCAATCGCCGCTCCGATGCCGGCTCCTATGCCGACCTTAGTGGCGTCTTTCTTCTTCGTGGTATCCGCCTGCTTCGATACTGCGCTGGTCGCAATCGGCACCGAGTTGCCCCGCGCACTCACGGCCGTGAGCGCCAGGGAGAGCGTTGCGAGCCCCTTAACGCGACCGCCGGCATCGACATTGGTAACGCGGCCTTGCACCGCCGCACCCCTCGGGAGCACTTCGCGCCCTCCGGAAAGAACGGGTTCAGCCAGCGAGGCCTCGAAAACGTCGCCTGCTGTAGCTGTCTTTGACGATAGTGCGGACGTCGTTCGCACTTTCAACACCGTGCCCGCTTCGAGCACGATCGGCTGCGGCCTGGGTGCAGCAGCGGCAGGCGTGGACGCGGGCGCGGCCGACCTCGACATTGCTGACGGCCTCTCGGCAGGACGGGTGGACGGGCGGGCAGCCGAACGTTGCGGGGCCGCCTGGGCAGGAGCCTGTTCAACCGCTGGTGCAGGGCTCTCGGCGGGCGTGGCGGCCTGCTGAGCGCCTTCCGGTCTTCCAGCCGTTTCCGGCTGTGCCGTGGTGGCCTGGTCCGGCTGGCGGTTGCAGGCGGAAACAAACAGCATCAGGGCGAAGACAATCGCGATGGATGTAACCCTCGAGTATCCAGAACTCATATGTCGATTTTACGCGCTTCGGTTTCTGTTTGGGCCGGCCGCCTGGCTTTGAACCCGCTTAGCTTAGCTGCGTGCGCGGCTCGCGTTAGCTCTAAAATGTAAGCCTATGCCGGAAATCATCCTCATCGCCAGCGGAGATCTGCGCCTCTCAGCGAACCGAACTTGCTGGCCCGCGCAGCAGCGGATGGAAGAGGCCGTGATGGCCGCGATCCGCAAAGAAGGTTATGCGGTGCGCCGCGGACACGCGTGCGACCCAGAGAAGGGCCACGGCTTCATTGATTCGCAGAAGCGCGGCATCGAGGTGTTCCGCGATATCCCGCCCGGCGCGCCGGTGGTCGTGGCCGAGGCCGTCTGGCAGTACAGCCACCATGTGCTACCCGGACTGCTGACACACAAAGGACCGATCCTGACCGTCGCCAACTGGAGCGGCGAGTGGCCGGGCCTCGTCGGCATGCTCAACCTGAACGGCTGCCTGACGAAAGCCGGCAAGGAGTACTCGACCCTCTGGAGTGCCGATTTCACGGACGAGTTCTTCCTGCAGGGCCTCCGCAAGTGGCTCAACGGCGACGTCGTAATCCACGTTACCAGCCACGCGAAGCCGCTCAAGAACTTCAAGCTGCCCGCGAAAGCGAAGAAGACCGGCGAACGCGTCGCCAACGAGCTTAAGTCGAAGAAGGCCATCATGGGCATCTTCGACGAAGGCTGCATGGGCATGTACAACGCCCTCATACAAGACGAACTGCTGTTCACGTGCGGCGTCTATAAGGAGCGCTTGAGCCAGTCAGCGCTCTGGGCCGCCATGCAGCGCGTCAGCGACGAGGAAGCCAGCGAGATCCGCGCCTGGCTCGACGCGAAGGGCATGCGCTTCCATACCGGTCCGAACCCCGAGACCGACCTGACGGACGACCAGATTCTCGGCCAGTGCAAGATGTACATCGCTGCGGTCCGGATGGCGGACGACTTCGGTTGCGACGTCATCGGCATTCAGTATCAACAGGGCATGAAGGACGTAGCACCCGCATCCGACCTGGTTGAGGGCCTGTTGAACAATGTTGACCGCCCTCCGGTGAAAGCCGCTGACGGCCGCGTGCTCTTCGAAGGCAAGGCGATTCCGCACTTTAACGAAGTGGACGAATGCGCCGGCCTGGACGCCCTCATCACCAACCGCATCTGGAACGCGCTGGGCTACGATCCTGAAACGACGCTCCACGATGTCCGGTACGGCGAGCAGTACAACGGCGACTTCGTCTGGGTGTTCGAGATTTCGGGCGCCGTCCCGCCGAATCATCTCGTCGGCGGCTACGCGGGCGCGGTCAGCGAACGCCAGCCGGCAATATACTTCCCGCTGGGCGGAGGCTCGCTGAAGGGTGTCAGCAAGCCCGGCGAGATCGTCTGGAGCCGCGTCTTCGTGGAAGCCGGCAAGTTGAAGGCCGACATCGGCCG
>DATMXS010000444.1:0-7483 GCA_035561355.1 Bryobacteraceae bacterium
CACCGGCCGTCCTGCCTCGAGTTGCTTCACCGCCCCGATGATCTTCTCTTCGCTATGCTTCGTCTTCTTCATCCGAAAAGCCCCTTTCGATTACGGGGCTTTCCAAATTATCGCTGGCCGAGATTTCCGGGGGCAGGTCAGTTGCCCCCTCAATTGACGTAGAGCCAGTGGCTCCCCAAAAACATTGGAATAAAACCCTCTCGCTGGAATTTAACTTGCTGAAAATAAAGGGCGAAGTCCCGGCGATAGGAAACGAGTAATTGACAGCCGCGAGAGGGCCCGGATGGAAAGATCCCTCGAACAAAACCCATAAGTCCTTACCGTCGGGCAGACAGTCGGTTTCCGCTGGGCCCCAAAGAGAGTCAGTCGTCAGCCTTTTCCTCGCTGCGTTGCGGTTGCTGCTTGGCCAACCGTTTCAGCGCGGACTTCTTGGGCGCGATCTTTGGCGCCAGCCGCAAAAAAGGCAACGGCGGAATTGGTAGACCCATTCTCATCGTCATGTTCTGGACAAGTTCGCGTGAATACGGCCAGCAGTGGAAGACAGCGTTCCCTTCGCGGAATGCGTCCAGCTCTTGCGGGGAAGGGTTATAGCCCGGACGCAGACCGTAAGCTAAAGCATACCGGCATGCGACTTCAAAGCGGTGGTGTTCTGGCTGCTCCGGCTCACCTGCAGGATCGCCGAAAATGCTAATGCGCACCCAGAACCGGGCATGCTCTTCGGAATGACTCAGGACGCCGGTCTCCATCGTCAATCCCAGACGCAGTTGACCCTCTAGCTCCAATTTGGCCTCTGAAACGGACGCCGTACAGTCAAGCAACTGAACGTCCTGCAGCATAGCACTCACTTGGAAGCGGTGTGCGGCCTGTACAGCATCCTTGTCCTGCTTGATCGTAAATCCCATTTCGTTCGCCACCGGTTTGAACTACGCGGGGTAGCAGGTGTCCTTAAGAAACCCTGGCGCAAACCGCGGCTCCCCGATAGAAATAGAATCGCCGGGCGCGCGCCAGGTGGATTCGGTTGCTTCTCGTCGTGGCATCTGGACGACGATGACCTGTGCAACGGGAGCCGTCGATGCCAGACCCAGACGGGATTCCAATTGTCTGACATTGTTGCGAGCGGAGGGCAGATCCGCTTTCAGTCGGATCAACTCGTCCATCGCCTCATCTTGAACCAAACCGGCATCCCATCGCTTTGGACTCGCCTCACCGACCTTCAGATATTTGGCGAAGGTGCGGAAGCTCATTCCTAAACGTTGCCGTATTTCCTTGAGTTCCTTCGTTGTGAGGAGCCTATGCCTCTCGCGGTAGACGTCCGCACTCGCAATGGTGTAAACGGCCGACTGTTCGTCACTGAGAATTTGGAATCCGCAACGATCGCAGACCGTCGCTTCCGTTCTGACCGGTACCTCCTCGCCGCGAACATGGGCGGTCATATCGGCGAGTTTGCTCACCATTTTTCCTTTTCCGCATTGAAAGCACTTCATGATTCTTCTCTCTTGATTCAGTACAGGGGAGGATGGCAAGACCAGAATAGAACTTGTGGCTTCTTGGCCGTACCGACGATCTGAAACTTGAAAAAGACCTCGCATCCCAGAACCGAGCTTCGGAATATGAACGGGCATCCTGGAGGTTCATTGAGTTTGAATGGCGGCTCATAAGATTCTGGCGGGGTCTCGTCGAGGATTTTGAGAAGCTTGTCGCCAACTTCCGCGCCGACCAAGCTGAAGTGCTCGCGGATTTCGTCGTTGAACTTTGGCGTACGATGCCCATGACCCTGTTCTGCCTGCAGCCTGGCAATCTTGATCGCCTGATCCGGCGGATAGCGGCCAAGATACCCCTTCCTGAGGACCTCATCGCGCTGCTTCGATGAGTAATTTGCGAAGTGTCCCCTCTTGTCCAGCCTATCGGCATTGGCGATCCAGCGCTCCCGGAGGTCCTTCCCACTGAGGGCGCTCATCCGTCCCACCTATACGGTATCATATGATCCCACTGCGAGCAATACTCTTGGCAGTCTGCAATCCTAAGCTGTTGAAAAAACTAAAAAAATATCATGCTTGACATCGAAACAGCCGGATTGAGAAGGCAACAATACTCAACAAGTCAGGAACTTATTAAGCCCCTGTGAATCAATTTGATGCGGTCATGCCGGTACTCCGAAAACCACGACGATGAGTGGCAGTCACCAAGCGTGTTCTCGGACGAATCGCAAGAGGCGTCTGGCCGAGATCATCATTGTATCCTCTTGCACTGTTGGTCACCTGAAATTCTGCCGGGCCGCGAGCGGTGCAGATGCAAGTGAAGGAGACGATTGGGTTTGTTCCCAGCCCGTCCAATGTGGCCAGCCAAGAACACATCTATCAAAACCTGGTTGACAGGGTGGCCTTTGTTGACGGGCGAGTTCAGCGCGGGCCCCCAAGATCCGTTCGCCCAGCGCTAACGCTCAGCTCAGAGGTAATTCATTGATCCGCAAGGTGATCTGCAATCGAGTAGCACGAAAGCGAGCAGTAATAACATGCGGTGGGCCTGTCAACTGCCCGAAGTGACAGGCTGTGGAAAAGGCCGTTTTGCACTCGCTTCCATGGGCGGCCACGTTTGAACTTTGAGAAAAGCCAACCTTTAGCGAATCAGGCACTTGCGGCCCTCACGGCCTGTCAAACGAACTTGTCTCGAAAATTCCCCAAAAACATTGGAATGAAACCCTCTCGCAGATTTCCAAGTTATTGAAAAAAAATGGCGAACCGGTGGCGATACCACGCGACAGTTGAAACCCCAAGTTGACAGGCACCAGATGGCGACAGGCACCAGATGGCCAACTTTCCCGTACCTGAGGTACGCTAAAGTTTAATTGTCGTTGAAACGGCCGACCGCTAATGCTAACTTAGTCGTACCTGAAGTACGGAAAGATTAGCATGGCGCTACACCTCGTTGGCGAAACGATCGACAAAACCCGCAGCCACTACCGGGCCGAAACCGGGAAACTCGTTCAGCTCATGCGCGGCATCTATGTCGATGCCGACGACGACATCGAAGCCACTGTCCTCCGGCACGCCGTCCGTATCGCCAAATATCTGTACCCCAAAGCTTACCTGTCGGCCGCGAGCGCCGTCCTGCTCGGGCCAACCCCGGACGGACGCCTCTTTCTGAGCGCCAGGCGCAAGCAACGCACCCGCATCCGTGCGCTGGAAATCATCCAGAACGAGGCCCCCGCACATCCATCCGTCGGCGAGGGCATCATCGACGACGGCATGGGCGAGTTCCGGATTGCCGTCTCATCAATCCGTCAGCGCTTCCTTGAGGCATTCCGTCTGCGCAGTGAGCACGCGGCATCGATCAACGACGACATGCGGGCAGCTATTGCCGCGCGCCTGATCGAGGAATATGGCTCGGCGCAGGGCGCGGCCGATGCGGTCTGGACACTGGCGCGCGAAAACGAGTGGTATCGCGAGGGGGAGGCGGCGGAGCGCTACCTCCTGCGACGGCCGAGCGCTGCGCCCGCAAAGAACGAGGCGGCGCTGGATCTGATCGTCGCCTGGCACGGCGTGCCTCTGGGGCGCCTGATTCACGACGGGTTCGAGTGGCGCTGGAAGCCGGGCGAGGGCGACGGGCCGCCGCTCATTCGGCAGACGACGCCCGGCAGGCTGCCCCCGTTCATCGTCTCGCTGCTGCCGGAAGGCTGGCTGGAGCAGGTTCTCCAGGACAAGGACGAGCGCGCGCTGCTGCGGTCCGGGAAGCGCTACACGTCCAATATCACGATTGTTGAACAGGAGGCGGAGCTCAGGCAGCTACCGCAGGACGTCCTCCTGAGGCCGCTGGCCGGTTATACAAAAGGCGGCGTCTTTACCGGCGCCTACGAAGGACCCGGCCGGGGCGAAATCGAGAAGAACTTCGAGCGCACCCTCGCGCAGCTTTACGCGCGCGCGGATACGCCGCGCCTCTCGGGCGTGCAGATCAAGGCGCCCATGTGCCTTGATGAAAAGGGCGTTCTCTCGCCCGCGACCGGAAAGCCGTTCACCCATATCCTCAAACCCGCCGGCACCAGCGGCTATGATGCACTGCCGGTCGTGGAGTGGATGGCGATGGAACTCGGCCGGGCGGCCGGCTTCGAAGCGCCGGCGACCGCGCTTGTCGCCATGCCGGACAGGATGCCGCCGGCGCTCCTTGTTGAGCGCTTCGATATTCGCGAGAGCAATGACGACACGCGGTTCCTGGCGATGGAAGACATGTGCTCCGTTCTGGATCTGCCGACGAGCGCGAAGTACGACGGCACCATGGAGCGCGTCGCACGCGCCGTCCGCCCGCTGTCCACGGCCCCCGAAGAGGATCTGCTCATCATCGTGAAGCGCGCGGTCTTCGCCTGGCTAATCGCCGACGGGGACATGCATCTCAAGAACATGGCGCTGCTCAAGATCGCCGAGCCGGGCGACAGGCAGTTCCGCACCGTGCGGCTGGCGCCGCTTTACGATGCCGTGACGACACGTGTCTTCCCGAAGCTGAAACATGACCGCCTCGCGCTCAAGCTCAACGGCAAGGATGATAACCTCCGTCGCGCTGACTTCCAGGCATTGGCGACGACCGCTGGTCTACGTGCCGGCGACGCGGAAGGCGCTGTGGATGAGGTTGTGCAGCGGCTGCGCGGAGCGCTCGACGGGATCGCAGTACCGAAGGCCATCCAGCTGAGCGATGAAACGCGGCAGATGACAGTGGAGGTGCTTGACCTCTGCCGCCGGCGGATCGAAGGCATGGCATAAACAGTGTCTCTCGCGCCCCTCGACCTGGTATCTGCGAACGCCTGGCACCGCATGACCTTATGCCTTAAGCTTGTCGCTGCTCGCTTGGCGGCGCTGGGTCGAGAAGAGTCGCCGCGCCGCGCACCGCAGCGTTAATCTTTTACACCGGCTACTTCACCGGCGCGAGCAGTTCCGATAACGAGATGCGGTAGCAGCGGCGCGGGCCCCACGCCTTGATCGTGCCGTTCCGGATCTTCCTCCAAATGGTGCGCGGGGTCATGCCCGCGATCTGCGCCGCCTCCGTGACGCTCACGAGATCGCTCGGGATCGTCGGGACCACGGTCTTCAAGTGCTTCGAACTCATGCTGCCTCCGCTGTATCTGTGTTCTCGGCCGGATGTTTCTGCCGCCGCCCACCGCAGAATCGTGCCGAGGAAACCGCTCATGTTCTCGACCGCCTGGCGCGCGTCCTCCTGGGTCAACGTGCGCGAGGTACGGGCCTGCCAGAAGATCCTGGTGTCTTCGAGGAGCGCCGCGCGCCGTTCGTCCATCGGGTGAAACCTCCGGGCCAACTGCGATCTGGCCTCGGCGTTCGCGCCGATAAAGCCGAAGATCGGGACGATCAAGAAGGCAACCGGCTTCTACAGGGTGTTTTCGAGCTGATGCAGGGGCGAGACCGACGGGGAAGCCTCTCGCGCACCGGGCGTAACTTCATGCCGATCGTCTCGCCCCAAAATAGATTGCGCTCGTACGCTATATTAGATAGAGTTGGAATGTAATCTAAAAGGAGATGACGATGCGGGTAAGTCGCATACAGGCTGCGGAGAACCGGGAAACCGTGATCAATGTGGCGAGCCGCCTCTTCAGGGAACACGGCTTTGACGGCATCGGCCTCAAGGACCTGATGAAGGGCGCCGGCCTGACCCAGGGCGCTTTCTACAAGCAGTTCGCGTCAAAGGACGACCTGGCCGCGCAGGCGTCCAGGCGGGCGATGGCGAGCAGCTTTAACCGCTGGTCAGCCACGGCCGCGGCGAATCCCGGCGATCCCTTTGGCGCGCTGATCACGCTCTACCTCAGCCCGGAGCATCGCGAGGAAAGGATGGACGGCTGCCCGGTCGTGGCGCTCGGCTCCGATGCTGCCAGGCAGGGCGCCGACGTCAAGGCGTCATTCGAAGCCGGGATCAGGGAATACCTTGAGCTGCTCGGTAGCTGGGTTGGCGGTGCTGAGGGCGAGGAGCCCAGCGGTAAGGCCATAACTATCCTCTCAACTATGGTCGGCGCGGTCGTTCTCTCACGGGCGGTCAACGACGAGCAGCTTTCGAAGCAGTTCTTGCAAGCGCCCGTTAAGAGCTTGATGGGGTTGTCTGCCGGTGCTGCCCAAAAGGACAGCTCCGATCACGATGGTTTGTCCAGCCGAGTCCCGCGGCCGGTCGAGAACCGGCCTTCGGAAACCTCTTTACCGCAAAAGGAAGAGCGCGTATCGCTGGACGATATTGCGCGCCAGGCCCAGCCCACCCCCCTCCATCCACAATACGGAGCCCATCACCATGGATGACGTCATCATCATCGGCGGCAGCTTTGCCGGCCTCGCCGCCGCCCTGCAGCTCGGCCGTGCCCGCCGCAAGGTCACCGTTCTCGATACCGGACTGCCGCGCAATCGCTTCGCCGGCCACTCGCATGGCCTGCTCGGCCACGATCACAAGCCACCGCTGGACATCCTAGCCGAGGCGCGGCAGCAGCTGGCGCGTTATCCCACGATCAGGCTGGTCAGTGCCCGGGCCGACAGCGTCTCCGGCGCCATCGACCATTTCTCCGTCCTCACTGGCGATGGCGAAAGGCTTGGGGCGCGCCGCCTGATCCTGAGCTATGGCGTCGCCGACCAGATGCCTGATGTTCCGGGCTTTGCCGAAAGCTGGGGCACGTCCGTCGTGCCCTGCCCCTATTGCGACGGCTTTGAAGTCGCCGGCCAGCATTGGGGCCTGGTCTGGTCCGGCCCGCAGTCGCACCAGTCTGTCAGGCTGTTCCACGATTGGACGGACAAGTTGACTGTCTTCGCCGATGGTCACGACTTTCCGCCCGATATCCAGGCCGATCTGGCGCGCCGCAACATACCTGTCGTCGATGGCCGGATCATCGAGATCGCCCATCACAAGGGCCATATCACCACCGTCAATCTCGATACCCGCCGCAATATCGCGGTCGACATCCTGTTCGCCCATCCGCGCAACAAGCCGTCCGCAAGCCTGCATGAATCACTGGGCCTCGCCACGGTGGATACGCCCGTCGGCATCGCCCTCAAGGTCGACGAGCGCCGCCAAACCAGCATGCCCGGCATCTACGCCGCCGGCGACCTTGCCACACCCCTCATGCCCTCGGTCACCCTGGCATCATCGCAGGGCGCGATGGCGGGTATCTTCGCCCAGCAATCGATGCTGGTTTGAGAGCACAGATTCCCTTCTCCGGTTGCCGCGGCCTATCGCCAGAAGGGCGATCCAGGCGAGGGCAGCCTCCGTCCTTTGGCTGATCGCATTCAGGACGAACCGCCCATTTAGCCGCTAACGGGCTCCCGTAGGCGATGACCTGCCCCCGGAAATCTCGGCCAGCGATAATTTGGAGAGCCCCGTAATCGAAAGGGGCTTTTCGGATGAAGAAGACGAAGCATAGCGAAGAGAAGATCATCGGGGCGGTGAAGCAACTCGAGGCAGGACGGCCGGTGAAGGAGGTGGCCCGGGAGCTCGGCGTCACCGACCAGACGCT
>DATMXS010000445.1:0-2532 GCA_035561355.1 Bryobacteraceae bacterium
GGGTTGCCCGCGATGATCTCGCTGTAATCGATGTACCTGGCCGGAGGCGTGAAATCGAATCCGTAAAACGGCACGCCCAGAACGATGCGCTCCGGCGGCACTTTCCACTTCCCGGTCCAGTAGGCGATGGCTTCCTCCGCGTAGGAGTACGGTGAGTGCGGACCGACGTCCGCCGGGCGCCAGATCCCGGTTTTGTCGTACACCATCACGTTGATGAAGTCGTACGAGTCGATTGCCTCTCTTGTGATCGACTCGTGCAGGTGCGTCGCGCCGAGGGCAGCGGTGATTCCCTTGCCCTTCGCGTGCAGCGCCTGCTTCAACTCGACGACAAACGGGTTATAGGACTCCCGAATCGTCGGGAGCAGATTACCTTCGATGTCCACGTCCACCCCGTCGAGGGAGTTGCTCTCGACGTAATCCATGATCTTCCGGACGAAGGAGGACCTATTTTCCGGCAACAGAATGGATTTCCAGACCGCCGTGTCCGGCCGGCCCCCACCGGCCAGCGACACGAAAACCTTCAGGCCCGCTGCGTGCGCTTTATTGACGACGGGAGCGATGTCCAAGCCCCTGGCGAATACGAGTTTGCCGTCCTTGTCCGGGTTGGCAAATGCTAGGTTCAGGTGGGTGAGCCTGTTCAGCTCCAGCTCGTCTATGCGGCTGAAGTTGCGTCCCCCCAGGTAGCCGACCACCTTGAACGAGGCGCCCTGTTTCTGCGCATCCGGGCCATAGCCGGCCCGCGAAGGGGAAACAGAGAGTGCGGCGAAAATCATCAGAATCACATTCACACGCGACGTACGCATATCGGCAATCTCCCTGCGTCGCCAGATGGCGCGACGCGGTCTGTAATAGCTTTGCGCCCGCCATTATATGCGAGTGCTAGCCAGAGACGACAGCGCACTCACCCGGTGTGCGCCGGTGCTTGCGCAGGACCACCCCCTTTCCTGGACGTCGCCCGGATAGGCAACAACCTCGCTGCGCATCGACGCCCGCGGTCAGGAACAGGCCTTTCGTCGGGTCCGTGCGCAGGGCGTAAAGCTCGCCTTACTTTACGGTGGCACCGGAGTGATGAATCGTCGTTTCTGATATGCCCACTTCGTGACCACTGGCTCCTCACCCGAACGCGTAAAATCAGGGTTCAAGCGATGAGGGACAACAGTGAAGGGCTTCCGGAATTGCTGGACGCATACGAGCGCGACGACTATTTCTTCGGAGTTGTGCGGATCCGCGCCGCGGGGCAGGTTGCATCGTTCGAGTTTGGAGTGTCGGCGGACGGATATTCTGCTTTGAAGCGGGTGTTCAACGCACGTCCGTTCGACGCAACTCCGGGCCTCAGGTATAGGTATTTTTTCGCGGGAACGTACGGAAAAAAGAAGCTTGGGGAAGAACCTGCACTCTTTCATGTACGGATCGAGCAGGGTACGACCGCGAAGTCCTTCGAGTTTTCAGGCCCAACCTCGTTGCTGGCAAACCTACGCTGGTTTCTGGAACTGAAGACGCTGGAAGCCGCGTCCGCACTCAGGCGAGTCGATCAGGTATCACAGCCGGGCCTAACGGTGATCCGGGATACGGATGGAGTCCAACTCGAATGCCGGCCCCATGAAGGCGAGACTCTGTTGCGCAGCGACGATCATTGCGAGCCAATGCGAAGCGAATCCGGCCCGACCGTACTGCCGCCGGAGAACACGCCATTTGAGAAGATCTTTGAGTATCGGAGTTCGCTTTTCGGAAGCGCGGTGCTGTGCGATGGAGAAACGTCCTTCGTCGAGCAATACCTCAAGCCTGATGATTTCATCCTGCCTTTCGGAGGCTGGATAGCCCTGACGGACAAAGTGACCGGCAAAACATACCTGGGCGTCTGGGGCAAGCGGCACGCCAGACGTTTCCGCCGGCTCCTGCGAGAACGTGGAGCGAGTTTCACGTTGATCCGGGCCGGCCAACCGGGCAGGACGCCATTACGCTGGGCTAGGTACCCCACGCAACACAAAGATCACGTGTCAATCAAAGTGCTGCTGGACGATCAGGACTTTACTGAAAACGGCACAGACTAGCCCTCTACGTCACAGGAGAGCCGCGTATGCTGGCGGGCGTTAGTATTCTGAAACTCCGGCCGTGGCGTTGCGGAGGGGTGGCGCGTCGGATTCTATATGCGGCTCGATGTAACTTCTCATGATGGGTGGTTCATCCCGGACAGCGGGTTCCGTGTCGCGGATTGGGTTCGAATTCGCTGCCGCTCCGTCACCATCGCGGGTCTGTTTGGCGCGGGTCTGGTCGGGTGGTTCGAAGGCTTCGGGCATGGGGGCGTTGACGTAGGCGTCGATGAAGCCTTCGAGTTCGGCTTGGGCGGCGCGTTCTACGTCCTTGTGGCGGCGGGGGCCCTGGAGCTTCCAGAGGTTGGCGAGCGCTTTGTCGAACGCGCGGCGCGCGGCGGCTTCGTGGCGGGCGAGGGCAGCCACGGAGTGCCGCGCGATGCCAGCCGACTAGAGCCTAACATCAGCGGGGGCTGCACTCCGAAATTACGAAAGGCAAGTT